>CAZMXD010000031.1:0-13459 GCA_964570185.1 uncultured Nitrospina sp.
TTTGGCTCGAAAATTAAGGCATCGATATCCTCATTTACATATTGTAGTGGGCGGCAGTGTCTTCAATCGTCACGCCGATTTACTTGATGACAAGCAACAATTATTTAAAGAGTTTTTCCATAGTTTGATTGTTTCTGAGGGGGAACTGCCATTAGATCAGCTTGTCAGTCATTTAAAAGAAAACAAACCACTTCAAACAGTTCCAAACTTAATTCATCTTGAAGGAGACAAAGTCATTCGTAATGCAAAAACCGAGGCATTGCCATACGAAGAACTGACTTGTCCGACGTTTGATCAATTGCCACTGGATAAATATCTCATGCCCTACCCCGTGCTCCCCTACATGTCGAGCCGCGGATGTTATTGGGGCAAATGTACATTCTGCACCCATAGTTTTATATATGATTCGCATTACAGAAAAGAAAATGAAGTAAGAGTGGCTGAAGAATTGGACTACCTCTCGAAGAAATATAAAACAAAATATTTCACCTTTTCGGATGAAGCCATTTCTCCCAACGCTTTCAACCGCATGTCGAAAGAAATTCTCAAACGCGGAGTGGAGATGCGCTCACTGGGCATGCTTAAATTTGAGTCTGGCGAAAAAGAGTCTCCCGAGCTTTTTGACGATATTTACCGTGCGGGATTTCTAATGCTATTTTTTGGATTAGAGAGTGCGAATGACCGTATCCTTTCAGTAATTGACAAAGGCTGTAACCAAGAAACAGAAAGAACGGTATTACAGCACAGCTCGGAAGCCGGTATCTGGAATCATCTTTATCTGTTTTTTGGTTTCCCAACAGAAGAGAGAGCAGAAGCGGAAGATACAATTCGCTTCACTATAGAGAATTCTGAAGTTCAAAGCGGAATAATTCATTCCGTGGGGCAATCTATTTTTGCGCTAGAGAAAGACTCGGCAATCTACCACAACCCCGCAAAGTTCAAAATTGATCGGATTATACATGATCCGACACGCGACATGGCCATCGTATTTGATTTTGAAATTAAATCAGGGATGCCGAGGGAAGAAGTTATGAATGTCTATGAAAATTTTGATTCAGTTATTGAGGAGCATTTCCCATCTCGAAAAATTTGGAATTACCTGTCGCGCGAACATTTCTTACTTTACCTCGATCATTTCGGAAAAGAAGAAATCCTTAATATGGCCACCACTCATGTAGCATCCTGACCGCTGAAGCTAACAACAAAGTGTTAACTCCCTTTCCTAACCGGCATTGTCTGGGTTGACAGGCGGGGGGGCAATCGCCTAAAATTAGTTTCATCTTTATAAATATTTGAATTAAATAAATTTGGAGCGCGAGTTTTATGGCTAAAGCTGGCAAGCCTACAGACTGGATCACAATGAAAATTGATCCAGAAATCTTTGAAGAGTTAGGTGTCCGTGATCCCGAAGAAACTAAAAGGGAGATGGCTATCAGTAAAAAGTCACGTCAAGTGCGGAAAGAGTTGAAGGCTGACCCCGAAAATCTGGAATTGCAATTAGAGCTGGCTACTCTTTTAATTGATGGCTGTAATTACGAAGAAGCTATAAAGCAACTCCAGGCCATCCGCAATAAAGACCCTAAAAACCCCCGCGTTTATAAACTACTGGGCACCGCTTACGTTCTTTTCAATCATGATGAAGAAGCTTTGTTAGAACTCAACCGTGCCCATGAATTAGATCGTAATGACCCAGAAATTCTGTTTAATCTCGGGGGAGTTTATCTGCTCAGAGATATGTACGAAAGTGCTGCCGATGCTTTTGAGAAGGTCATCAAAATTGATCCAACTGATACAACGGGATACGCAAATCTTGCTGCTGCCTATGGCATGCTAAAGACTTACGACAAGGAAATCATCTCTCTTAAAAAAGTATTAATGTTTGATCCCGAAAACAAAGAACTGCGTGCCGCCTTATCGAATGCATATTTTAATTCAAATCGATTTGAAGAAGCTATTGACGCGGCATTGTGTGTTGTAGAAATAGACGAGAAGGATACGCAAGCCTATTGCAACCTAGGTAGTTGCTATGCAGCGCAAAGTATGGTGGACGATGCTATCAAAGCATTCAACAAAGCCACTGAGTTAGCACCAGATTACTCCTTGCCCCACACAAATCTGGGAACCCTTTATGCCAACATGGGCCGAATTGAAGCCGCCATCAAAGAATTAAAAGTTTCGGTAAGTCTCAATCCTCAAGATGCGGGAGCGTGGTTGACTCTCTATAGCTGCTATAAAGAAGTTGGGCTGATGGAAGAATCTCAAAATGCGTATAGCAAATATGAAGCCATCCTCAACGAGCCGGAATTACAGGAGACGGCGGGTGGTGATAATCCTGCCAATATTCCAGGTGGAGTTTCCCAAACAAGTAAGCTAGCCAGTGGCGAAGATCTGAGAGACAATTCGGCCGGCCTCGAATCCCTGCGCGAAAGCGGCGAATAAATCCATCTGCGGATATTAAGCCATGACGCGTTCCCCCAACCTGATACCGCTTGGGGAATTCAAACCTTCAGACCAATGGCAAACACACGTCAATTCCATTTTCTATGGGATTAAGGGACCCGAAATCCACAATCATTTTCAAACATACGTCAGTTTGGACCATCGCTTGGCACACGCACTGGCAGAAGATTTTTTTAGAGATACGGTTGGGAAAAAACCACAAGGCGCAGCCTGGACTATCCAAGAGTGGGGAGTTGGCAATGGGAACCTAGCCGCTTGTTTTCTCAGCCGCCTTCAGGAAATTGACTTCAACCAACAAGTTTACCCTTTCACTCATTATATTTTATGTGACGAATCCGAAGAAATACTGAAAGGAACCCAAGCCAATCCGCGCCTCCATCAGCATCAAGGAAGGTATTCAACAGTAAGAATAGATGCCGAGAATCTTAACTGTTTCCAATCCAAATCAGTGAACAAAATCATTTCGAATGAGATATGGGATGATCTTGCCACAAAAGTTGTACTTAAAAGTGAAAACCTGTTTTACGAAGAATACCTTTGCCCTTACCTCCGTGCTGACTTCTTGAATGTAAACGAAGCAAAATTTCTAAACCAATTTCAAAATAAAGACCTAGACGGTCTTGCTCAGTTGCCCTGGTTTCTCGATTCTATTCATTGGGAACGTGATTTTCAGAGGGTGGACCTCAATAACTGGCCTTTTTCAAAATCTCTAATAAAGCATTGCCATAATCTTCAGGATGGAATACCCATGCCCATCAACATCGGTGCCTTTGCAGCATTAAGAAAGGCAAAAGAACTCCTCGTCGAAGACAGCCTGGGATACACCGGATTCGATTATGGAATGCTGGAATTAAAAGATCTAAATAAGGAAGGGCGCCCATACTTTAATTTATATGGTGGACAATATACCTTTATGGTTAATTTTCCTTTGCTCAAAAAAGTGGGGCTTGAGATTGGTTTTTCGGAAGTACAAAAGGAATACCAGAACGAATATGTCAAACGGAGCCTCAAATCAGAAGTAGTGGGAGTCGTCGATCTGGTGCAAAACCATCCCCAGGTTGCTCAAATGACTGGATGGGATCGCGACATTTTAATGCTTCGTACCTTGCAGGCCTTGAATTCTGTTTATTACAGCCCCTACTCTGGCAAACTCGAATACCCACCTATGCCAGGGACACCTAAAAAGCAGCGAAAACTAATTTTACAACTTGCCAAAAGTCTTAGCGCACATGGTGTTCCCGATACTGTTGCATATGTAACCAAAGAAGAAGTTTTCACTGCCTTGAAACCTTTAAGAAAATTGGGCTATAGAGAAAAAGATCTCGAAGCTTCTTTTCAATCGCCTCTGCCTCCGGTTTCCTTCATCCACATTCAATTCAAAGATTAATATCATTGATAAAATCTGATAACCTAGAGTAGTAATTAAAATTTTCGGGAGTCTTTCAGTGCTTAGCATCTTTGTCGAAACAAGTTGCAATCGCTATAACCGTGACGAATGTATTACCTGCCACGTTTATGAACCATTGATGGAACACCCAGTTTCCGATTGGCATCTTACAGTGGAGCAGGCTCGCAGAATGGCCGAAAAAATCAAAAAAATTGAAACACTCAATACCCTAGCTCAACAAGAAATTAATTTAACTGGCGGAGAAGCATCACAAAACCCGGATATCGTAGAGATTTGCAAGGTTTTTCAAACGGTCACCCCGCATGTATGTCTTCACACCAATCTAGATATTCTTTCAGAAAAATCAAAACGCTGGTTAAGACTAGTAGAACTAATAAAACTAAACGCAAGGATCGATATTACGCTTTACCCGACGGTATGGGAAAGTTCACAAAAACTTTTTCTAGAAAAAATGCTGGAAATACAAAACAAACTGATTGTGAATGTTGTGTATGAAAACTTAACCGATTTAAAAAATCAAATTGGCCTACTGCATGTTTTTTTTCAAGACAAAGGAATCAAACATGTTTCGGAACTACTCCAAACCTACTCCGAAAAAATATCAACGCTGACAGAAAAATATCCTAACTGTGATGAAAAAATTTTTACCACTCATATGGGAGATACCGAAGCTTTTGCAAGCCAACCCGAATTCATTTTTGGGATCAGCCTTTTACCTGCTTTTGACATTGATAAAAACGGTTATCGTGCCATGACATCGATACCGTTTCCTCGAGATAAATATTTAATAGGATGTCCCGCAGCACGGGGTTCCATTGATATTATGACTATTCAGCAAAACGGGGAGATGACACCTTGTTGCGATGTTGGAAATTTGAAATGCCAACCTAAATTCGGCAACGTTTTAAAAGACACCCCACAACAAATAATAAATAAAATGGAAGCATCTATGAAAACTCTTGCTTCAGGAATTAGAAAAAACCATGAAAATTTAAAAGCTGGAAAAGCCGGCATCCATGTCGAAGAAGGAATCCCTCCATATTGTCAATAACCAGTTTTACCTCTCAGCCTTTTAAATAGTGGAGGAGAACCTCGATCATGCTTTTGAGTTTTTCTTTAACTTTTCTGTTTTCTAGTTTTCCATCTTTAAAATCTTCATAACTGGAGCAAACCACGGGTTGAACTGAAAAAACATGGGATTCATAGGCCAAGATTTTTGCCAGGTCCGACGAGGCGAGAAATGACATGGAACTTCCTGTGTTACAGAGAATACCCGCGACTTTTTTTCCCATAGCGGGCGCAGTAATATCGATCAGATTTTTTAACGGACCAGAAACAGAATAGCAATAAACGGGCATCCCAATAATAAACCCATCCGCCTCATTTATCATCTCAAAGGCTTTCTGCGTATCGGAATTGTAATCTGTTAACTTGCGGCCATCACAAAATTGCATATCGAAAGATCTAAGATCGAGAATCTGACAGTCAATTTCATCTAAACTATTTAGAATTTTTTCAGCCTCCCTTACTACAATAGCAGTGTTGGATTGAGGATTGAGACTAGCCTGAATTATAAGAACCTTGGGCATATTTAATTCCCTTGAATAATAAAACGGCTTGCGCAATTGCTACGCAAGCCGCCATCTTTCTATATAATTTTAGAATTTTTACTAAACAACAGGATCTTCTAGGCAGAAGGAAGTTCTCCTGGCGGGACATCTTCTTCCTCATCTTCTAAAAAGTCGTCATCATCGTCACCGATCAACATATTTTCATCATCAACCTGAAGTTCCTCAAATTCATCATCAGCCTTTTCTTCTTCTTTCGGATAAGGCAACTCATTCCAAATCACGATACGCGAATTTCCTCGGTCAGCAATAAAAAGCTTAAACTTAGGCTGAGGCTCCGGTTCTTCTTCCTCTCCTTCTTCTGTATTTGCCAAAGCTGTCTCATCGTCATCATCATCAGGCATGGGTATTTCTCTAAGGCCTTCATCTTCTTCCTCTTCTTCAAGAAGCAGCAATCCAAACGGGTCGTCTAAAGTACTGGCCGTGGCCTCGCCCTCCATACCACGATTGCCTTTATTATCATTAAAACTGGTTTGTCCTAATACCAAATCTGGTAGCTGCCCATTTTCAGTAGGAACTTCTTTCCAATATAAAACGCGATTGTTACCCGTATCCGAAATGAATAAACCCATTTCTCCGCACACCACATCTGTTGGAAAATATAAGCCTTCCTGACAAGCACGATTTGCTCCTTTTCCAGAATTTGGGTCTCGACTTAAAAAATCCTTTTGTCCTATGACTACATCTGCGGCTACTCCCGTTTCCCTGGGAAGTTTATTCCAAATTAAAACTCGATGATTTCCTTGGTCAACCACGAAAACTTTTTCACGTTCAGCATCAAAAAAAACGCCTGTAGGAAAACTAAGCGTGTCTGAGCCAACATTATCAAATTCCCCTTGGTTGGGCCAGCGTTCATCCATACCTCTTTGCCCCAGAGACACATCCGCATTCCAACCATCGCTAAAGGGAATTTTATTCCATAACAAAACACGATGGTTATCTTTATCCGCAACAAAAATATGCTGATCATCACTGGAATTGACACCCATAGGGAAAAACAGGGAACCAGATCCAACAAAACCTCGCCGGTTGGCCTCGTTATCATCAAGGTTATCCTGACCTAAAACTAAACTTGGTGCTTCACCATCTTCAGTAGGAATGCCTGACCAGCGAAGGATACGGTGATTTCCACTATCTACAACATAAAGTTTTCCATCAATCACCTGAAGTCCAGCTGGCTGGGACAGAGTATCTTCTTCCGCTTTACTAATAGTAAAACCATCCAGAGATTCATCACCCAACCCTGAAGTCATTTCATCCAGAGTAGTAGTCATGCCACGATTTTCCAAACAATCGGCGAAATCTTCCTGTCCAAGAACCAGAGAACAGGGCTCACCATTTTCTTCTGGAAATTGTTCCCATATCACAACACGATGGTTACCCCGATCAGAGATGAACAACATATCCCCAAATTTAGTAACATACTGAGGCTCGCTTAAAGTATTGTCCCCAGGATCATCCGCACCCCTGTTAGATTGGGACATGGAAAAATCCCCCTGTCCAATCACCATATATGCACCAACCTCCTTCACTTCTTCAGGCGGCTCTTCTTCATCTTCCATTTCATCGAGGTCCATCTCATCATCTTCAGATACGCTTAGCGAATCTTCTGATTCTGCCTCCTCTATTTCCTCTTCTTCTGACATGAAACCAACCTCCCCGTTATTTTTTACGAGTTTTAAAAAAAACGAACCATTCCAAAGTGCAGGGCCAAGAAAATAACCTCAAAATATTAGCTGGTCAAAACACTTGGAAAAATCGGCAAAAATTCCCTCCTCCTTTTGGGATTTAATTTGCAGGTTGCGGAACTTGCAATCTTTGCCACATTGAAATGACTTTACGACCATTCCGGTCCTGGTGCTTTCCATCCCAAACTGCAAATGCAACCAATACAGGTATTTTCCGTTGAAAACGGATGTCCCATTTATTAATCGTATCCAGAGTACGAAAAAATACTACACTCCAATTACCATCTTTCCAAACACCTTTTCCGAGAACATTCTGTTTAGTCTGCGGTTGGGGTGTTAGTGTTCCAAAACCTTCCGCATTCAACTCTTCTACCGGAACATCCCTAAACGGGTTTAAAGAATCCACTGGGTTGACTTCACCACCAAAGATCATAGTATCTAAATCCAATCCTTTAGTAGCATATTCCAATTTTTCTTTTGTTTCTATTTCTGTTTGCCAGTCCGCACGCCATTGCCAGATATTAACCACTTTGCTACGATCTCCCATACCAAAGAATGGTTCGTTGTGGCCATGCTTGTGCAACAGAACTTCCCCCAAAGCAAACTGCATGGCAATGGCATCTTTAAAATCTTGGTGCCTGCTGGAAGTTCGATCCGGTTGCGGATCTTCCCATTGCAGACGAAAAGCAATGCCCTCATCGTTCATTACAGACTGAAAATGAATTTGATCTATCGGGTCTCTGCGGGCGTTGAGTGGTAAAGTATGAATATTTTGAGCCTCAATCGAATCCCACAAAGGATTACCAGGGTCCATATCGATCTCTTTATCTATGATATGAGTTTTAAGGTCAATTTCATATTCTGCTGGCTTATGCATCTCCTTTTTAATTCTTGATTCAATGTATGAGGCCAGGTCCCATCGTTCTTTATCGTCCAAATGGTTATAGGACTTCATCGGGGTTCCATCAATGCCCGTAGTCAGAATCAAATATAAATCTTTTTTATCAAACCCAAACTTATAACTATTGGGATCCGTCAAATCGTAAACAAAAATACGATGATCCCATATGTCATAGAGTTCATCAGCAATATCACCATCCCCTTTAAGGTCGGTCCCGTGACAACGTGCGCAACGTACTTCCTGATAAATGCTATACCCCCTTTTGATAGATTCAGCATCACTGGCTGGCGAATCACTAAGGACAATGGGATCTTTTGGTTTTTCCTTATCAAAGCGTTTAGAAAACGATTTAATATATTCTATAACTCCCCAGATTTCATTTTCCGACAGCGCTCCACCCCATGCCGGCATCGAGGTCCCAGGTATGCCCCGAGAAATGGTTCGATAAATATCCTTATTTTGTGGAAGCGAACCAAAAGGGGTAGTTCGATATTTAAAAACGCCTTTTCTGAAATCTCTTGGCCATGGATAAAGGTAGGCCATTGCTTTGCCTCCTCCGTTGCCATCCTCCCCATGACAAAACACGCACATATGCTTGTAAACAGTGGAGCCCAGCCGCAACAAATCCTTTTGACTTTTGGATGCCTTTAAACTTCTGCCGCCAGATTCACCTTCATGCTTAACATTGGAGTAAACAGGAAATGGCCTGAAAACCAAAGCAAGTAGAATAAAAAATAAAAAAATATGTTTTTTCTTATTACCGGACGCCAAGACTCGGCGTTGATAAAGTATAATTTTCTTCATTGCCATTTAAACCGTCTTCCGCAATATCCACCCAGATGTCTTGGCAATTGCGTCTATAATCCACACCCATACAATAAAATAAAGGATTGCGGTTGGTAAAATATACAACGGGATGCGAGAAAAAGACGCTCAAACCATCAAACTTCGCAACCTCGATCGCTTTTTCAATTGTAGTTTCCTCGGCAGAAGCTTTTCGAATAACTTTCCGGATAACCATGTAATCCAGTTGGCTATCCAAATCCAAATCATAATAGGTCGCCACGAGACCCGGAACGCTCATCGATTCCCACCCCCTATAAGATGGGTGATTCCATCCGGGTTCTTTGGGGATTTCCATTGAGCTAGTCGGCTTATTAAAAATAGTGCTTTTATCCATTGCCAACATTTGGCTCGATGCCAAGACAGGCACTAAAACAAAAGCTAATATGCAAACCAGCAAAAGGGATGATTTCACTTTTAGGCCTCAAATTACTTAAGTCATCAGAAATAAAAAGCTTCCCCGTACAAATTGGTAACCACCAACTCATTAAAACAGAATGAGAATATGGATATAACCGATTTTCAAAGTGTCTTTATAAGCTAACACATTTCAACCGCCATTCAAACGGGTAATGTCTTTTGAAAATAGTCAGAGGAAGAAGAAAAATCTATATTTACAGGTTTTTTCAGTCGCTTCAGCCAAATCGGGAAAGATCCCTAAAGCAGCTTAGCTTGACCAGTTCAAAATAAACTTTAGAATTAAATTGAAAACCAACCAAAAAAACTCACCTTTAAACATATGTAAAAAAAGAATAAAAGTGCTACTCGAGAAGTTTTAAATTTTTGGGAGCTTTTTTAAAATTGTTTTTCATAACTTTTTGGGTCTAAATCACGGCGCTCACAATCTAGCCAGTAAGAATCTTTTCCAGATTCGAATTTCCTCCTTAAAGGGTCTTTTCTAAAAATTGACGAAAGCATCCGAATGGGTGTGAAAACCAAAAAATAGGTAATGCCCAGTATAAGTTTGGTATTAAAGTTTCCGATTACTTGAGCAAACCGCATCCATTTCTTATAAACAGGTAAAAGACCCGTAGGCGAGGCAAACCCATTACCTAAGAAGAAAAGAATCAAAATGCCAAAAACGCCCGCTGCGACATGCCAGGTTTTGTATAAAAAAACGAACGTAAAAAACGAAAATATCCCAGCCATGGTTAAACCGAATTGCTTTAGTTGCTTTTCTGACGGGTCAAAAGAATTCATAAACTTAGCCTCTTTCTCTAAAAATTTTCCAGCGATTTTACTCCCGTAATTAGTTATTGCGAATTATAAAAAGAACTAAGCTTTTCTTCGCTTAAAAGGGTTGGTGGCCCATCATAAACAATTCGCCCTTTGCTTAATACGATAATACGTGACCCATACTTCTTCGCCAGAGAAGGCGCATGCAAATTACAGATAACGGCCATACCATCTTTTTTATTAAATTCCGCAAGTAAATCCATAATCTGATTTGAAGTCGCGGGGTCCAAACTGGACACTGGTTCATCGGCAAGAATCAGTTGTGGATTCTGCATCAGTGCCCTTGCCAAACCCACCCTCTGTCGCTGTCCGCCACTCAGCTCATCCACACGTCGCAATTCTTTACCAGCAAGTCCTAATCTATTTAAAACCTGTCGGGATTTTTCAAAATCCCCCTCAGGGAATAAATTAAAAAGAGAAGCCGCATTAGAAATAGAAGCAAGTTTTCCAGACAAAACATTAGTTTGCACGGAAAAACGTTCCACCAAATTGTATTGTTGAAAAACCATGCCAATTTTTTTTCTGAGTTGGCGGAGACAACTCCGAGAAGCACCCGTTATTTCTTTCTCTTCTATGAATATTCTGCCCGAGGTCGGTTCCACCAAACGATTGATGCAGCGCAATAAAGTTGACTTACCCGACCCACTCTTTCCCAATACCACCACAAACTCTCCTGGCTCAATGACCAAGGAAACATCCCGCAAGGCGTAAGTGACCGAATCATAGGTTTTGGAAAGTTTTTCAATTTTTAACACTTTATTTCTCCAAATCCATATTTAGCAATCTCGCAGCTTCGCGTACCGGATCAAATAACCCATCTAAATCTAAAACACCGCTGATACCATATAGATTTTTCAGGATTTTGCTTCCCTCAGAACTGCGAGAAATTTTTTTAAGCCCTTCCCTAAGTTTTATTTTCAAATTTTCAGGAAGTTGTTTCCGAACTGATATAGTGTCATTGGGGATTTCTTTGGTGTAGGCAATGACTTTAATTTTTTTAAATATATCAGGATAAGATTTTGCCACCGCAGCACGGGACCCATCATAAGCTGCGCCGCCATCAACCTCTCCCTTGTATATAGAAAAAACCACTGCATTATGCGACCCGGCAAAAACCGTTTTACCGAAAAATGTTTTTGGATTTAATCCTTGCGAAAGCAATAAGGTTTTAGGATATAAATGTCCAGAGGTAGAAGCAGGATCAACAAAAGCAAAGCTTTTTCCTTTCAAATCTTTTAAAGAATCAATTCCACTATCGGTTCGCACCATAATTTGCCCTCGATAAAAAGGACTGCCAAACCGCTGTACCACTAGCAACAGTTCGACACCATACTTTTCTTTGGCCAACACATAGCTAAAAGTTGCCAACCAACCAATATCCACCTTGCCAGCCCCCATCGCTTCGATCACCGCCGCGTAACTAGTTGCCACTGAGGTTTTAAAGTTTAATCCGGTCTCCTTTTTCAAAAGTTCGGCTACTTCCTGCCCACCCTTAACAATAACCTGCGCATCCCCGGAGGGAACAAACATCATACTTAGAGGGTTTTCGGCTGTTCCAATTGGATCTGCCGAAACACACGGCACTTGTAAAATAAATAGAACAAGTAAGAAGTTGAATCGAAAATATTTAGGAAAGAGAAAAAAAATCAATGAAGGCTCCAAAGAGTTTAAACTATTTGCATTATACAATGGAGCGGAAGAAGAAAAACGGCATAAAAAAAGGGTAAGCCGCATAAAGCTGACTTACCCTTTCTTTTATTATGACTATATTACTTAATTACTTAATCTACCCACTCAGATCGGATAAATTTAACAACATCCCAAATTTGTTTATCTTTCAGAGTTTTTCCATGGCCAACCATGCCAGTTCCTTTAGAACCATTTTTAATGATATGAAACATCTGGCCCGCAGAAACTTTTTTCATTGTTGCTTTGCAGGTGAAGTTTCTGGGCTTAGGCTTCAAAGCCGCACCAAGTTTCCCGCCGCCATCTCCTTTTTTACCATGACACATTTTGCAAGCCATTGGTTTTGCTGTTTTCATGAAAATTGTCTTTCCACGTTTCGCATCAGCACTACCCGGAATCTTTTTCTTCGCTATGGAACCAGGAGCAGCTTTGGTTTTACGCGGCTGCGGACATTTAGCGGGCTTTGCGACAGCAGAGCCAATAACACAGAAACTGAATAGTATCATCACACCCAATATTAAAGCCTTTTTCATTGAAGCAATCTCCTTTAAAAATGATTTACAAATATATTATAAACCTAAATTAATGGTCTGTTGCACCTCTTAAAATATAAAGAAAGGATTCTTAATAATTCTCTAAAAATCATCCATTAAATTAACCCATGCCAGATTAGCTCTTTGATGGGTAAATACTTACTGGGGTTGGTTATAGAAGGTCGCATTATAGTCCAAACGGTGTTTCTGTCAATAATTTTTCTTCCGCCTTTTTACACCTTTTTTACACCTAAAAAAACCTAAAATTTACACAAAACATTTTGCAAAAAATCCTATAAAGAAGTCATATGCGCGAAAAAAACCAAAAAATCCCATGCTGAAATTTTGCCAAAATGCGACTCCCATTAAAAATAATAAATCTTTTTTTATCAGTTATTTAGGTTTTTTTTGAAGTGATTTTTTTTGAGTTTTAGGCAATTTTGCTTGCGGCAAACAGGCTAATAAAGTATGATTTATCCACAACTCGAAGCCCGCATCGTACGAAGCCGAATAAAAACCGGCGGGGTACTCAAATAATCCTCAACAAAGAATATGATGTACTTATTTCCTTTCCTCTTTAATTTGGGGAAGGTGGTGTTTTGGCTTGTTTGAATTTCAACAGGCAAAACTCAATAAAAAACAAACTATTAACTAGATTTAAGGGAGGTGGCAAATGAATGTATCACTAAAACACCTCAGCGAAAAATTTAAAAAAATCAAATATTTAACAAAGCTTGAACAAATTCCTCAATTGACTGAAAAAGAACGCGAGGAAATGCAAAAAGTGAACGATAGATTTGTTTTCCGCACAAATGATTATTATCAATCTTTGATTGACTGGAACGATCCCAACGATCCCATCAAACGAATAATAATGCCTGATACGGCGGAATTGAACGAATGGGGTCAATTAGATGCCTCTAATGAAGAAAAGTACACTAAAGTCCATGGTTTAGAGCATAAATATACCTCGACGGCATTATTACTTGTCAATGAAGTTTGTGCTGCCTATTGTCGTTTTTGTTTCCGCAAGCGTTTGTTTATGAATGAGAATGACGAGGTCACCAAAGATATCA
>CAZMXD010000032.1:0-13346 GCA_964570185.1 uncultured Nitrospina sp.
TTTTAAAATCACCAACTATGCAGACCGTCTATTGGAAGGATGCAAAACCCTTTCAGGAAAATGGCCCGAGCAAGTACTTACCATGCAAACCAATTGGATAGGTAAAAGCACTGGTGCTGAAGTTGATTTTAAAGTTAATGACGGCGATCAAGTTATTAAAATCTTCACGACTCGACCCGATACTCTTTTCGGTGCAATGTTCATGGTGCTAGCTCCTGAACATCCACTTACGCTGAATCTTTCGCGAGGAACTAAACAAGAACCTGCAATAAATAATTTCATCAAAAAAGTAAAGCAGCAGGATACGATTGCACGAACCAGTGACGCAGGTGAGAAAGAAGGAGTATTTACTGGAGCTTACGCAACCAATCCTCTAACGGGAGACTCTATTCCAGTTTGGACTGCTAATTTTGTATTAATGGATTATGGCACTGGTGCAATTATGTCGGTTCCTGCGCATGATCAAAGAGATCTCGATTTTGCCCGCAAATATAATCTACCGGTTCGCATTGTCATTCAGCCTAAAAAAGAAGAAGCACTGGATGAAAAAACCATGACTCAAGCCTACAGTGCGGACGGGGCCATGATCCGCTCAGGCAACTTCGACGGACTAATCGGCCAGGAAGCTCGTAATGAGATCTGCAAATATTTGGAACAAAACAAAATAGGCAAAGCCACTGTTAATTTCCGCATTCGCGATTGGGGAGTTTCCAGACAACGTTATTGGGGTACCCCCATTCCGATTATCCATTGTGATGGGTGCGGAATTGTGCCAGTAGATTTTGATCAATTACCTGTTGAATTGCCTTTAGATGCTCAACTAGGGGAAAAAGGTCAATCTCCACTTCATACCTTAGAATCATTTTATAAAACTGAATGCCCAAAATGTAAGTCACCGGCCAAGCGCGATACTGATACTCTCGATACTTTTTTCTGTTCTTCGTGGTACTTCAATCGTTATACCTCCCCCAGGTCGAAAGATAAACCTTTTACTCCAGAAGATAACGGGTACTGGATGCCTGTAGATCAATATGTTGGAGGCATTGAACACGCCATTTTACATTTGCTTTATTCGAGATTTTTCAATCTTGTATTAAAGGATATCGGATTGACGCAAACTAACGAGCCCTTTGATCACCTTTTAACACAGGGAATGGTTATTAAGGACGGAGCAAAAATGTCAAAATCCAAAGGAAATGTTGTTGACCCAGATGAAATTATTAAAACTTATGGTGCGGATACGGCAAGAATTTTTATCCTCTTTGCCGCGCCTCCCATAAAAGATCTGGAATGGAGCGATCAAGGTGTGGAAGGTTGTTCGCGATTTCTCAAACGCGTTTGGCGAATATTTTGCGAGTTTTTTGATGAAGTAAAAGCCATATCACCCGCTGATGGAAACTTATCCACCTCTATAAAAGAATTAAAAGAATTGCGCAGAATTACTCATATAACCATCAGGCGTGTCACCGAAGATATTGAAAAACGAATGCATTTCAATACAGCTATTGCTGCGATCATGGAATTGGTCAATCATCTCTATCTTTTTAAGGAATGGAAAGAAAAACAAAGTGAAGTAGATGCAAATCTTTATAGCGTGATTAGAGAATCTATGGAGGCCATGATCTTAACCCTGTCTCCATTTGCTCCCCATATTACTGCAGAAATGGCGATGTTGATGAATTTCTCAAGAACGTTGGATGAAGAAAAATGGCCTGCCTACAATGAGGAATTAACGCAAACCGATGAAATATTGATCGTGATACAGGTCAATGGTAAAGTTAGACAGAAGATACAGGTGGATACTGGAATCAGTGATGAAGAATTAAAGTCTCTCTCCCTCAATGAACCTAGGGTTCAGGAATGGATCCAGGATAAAGAAGTCAAAAAAGTCATCGTAGTTCCCAAAAAACTGGTTAATATCGTAGCGAAATGAAAAAGAATAAAAAAAGAAACTGGCTGATACTATTTGCCATTTCTTGCTCTCTTTTTTATGGCTGCGGATACCATCTGGTGGGAACCGGGAGCAACCTGCCTACGCACTTAAAAACTATTTCCATTCCTGTTTTTAAAAATACTTCCTCCCAACCCGAAATACATCGAGAACTCACAAGTGCTATTTTACAATCTTTCATTTCTGATGGACGCCTGAAAGTAACAAAAAAAGAAAATGCCGATCTAGTAATGAACGGAACTTTGAGTTATTACAATAAAAGAGCCGTATCATTCAATTCTCAGGATTTGGTAGCCGACTTTATTATAGAAATTGAAGTAGAATTAGAAGTAATTGATCAAGTCAAGAATAAAATATTTTTAAAAGAACAACTAAAAAATCAATGGGACTATAAATCCAATTCGGACATAGCAGACACTGAAACAGAGAGGTTGAGAGCATTAGATCAAGCCTATATAGATTTGGGCAACCGCCTCGTCAGCTTAATAATAGATCAATTCTAAAAACTTCATTAAACCGTGACTCCCGAAGATTTCCACAAAAAAATCTCACAAGACAAAACAGAACCTTTTTATTTTTTTTATGGTTTGGAAACTTTTTATCATGTTGAGGCAATTCGCTCGCTCACTAAAAAATGGATCAACGCGGATAATCGAGATTTTAACTTAGAAACATTTGATGCTCGCACCAGTAAGGTTAACGATTGGATCGATTCTGTAAAAACCTTATCCTTTTTGGGTGGTACTAAATTGGTAATCGTTCGCAACCTCCACGAAGAAATCCCCGAAGACAAGGATACCGAATCCCTAATCAATTATTGCAAGAACCCTATCGCCGATGCCTGCATGGTCATAACCGCCGAGAAGGTAGACCGAAAACGCAAATTATTTAAAGCACTCACGAAGGCAAAGGGTGCCGTAGTTTGCGAAGCCCCTAAAGAAAATGTGCTTGCTATATGGGTTCGTGACAGGGCAAAGACAAAAGGTTATACCATGACTATAGACGCAGCACACGCTCTTATTAATCGAGTAGGAGCTCGACCCGGAATTCTTGCGCAGGAACTGGACAAGACTTTGATTTATTCAGGAAAAAAGAACACTGTTTCAGAAAAAGATGTACAAGAGGTTGTGGGTGAAACGCGATTGGAAAACATTTTTTCGCTTACTGATGCTTTGAAAAATAAAAACCCTCATAAAGCCTTACTAATTTTAAAAAACTATTTGGATAACGGTGAGGAGCCTATAAAAATAATGGGAACGATCGCTTGGCAATTCCGAGTCATCTGGGAAGTAAAACATTACCAACAAAGAAATATTTCTTCAGGACAGATTGCAAAAGCTATGGGAGCTAATCCTTTCGTGGTGGAAAAAGCTATGCAACATACAAAGAAATTCAGTACTCAACAGTTACGGCTTAGTTATTTGCAACTCGCCAAGGCAGATCGGAGCTTGAAATCTTCCTCACAGAATCCTTTAGCCATCATGCAAACCCTTATCCTTAGGTTAACTTCAGCGAATACCTAGATATTAGATATTGTGAGGATAAAAATATACCCTTACAAATTTAGGGATTAATCTTTTCTTATATTTTGGTTTCGATTAGGACGCTCGGTTTACGAGACGTGTAAGACTGGAAATTTTGCGGGAAGCGGCTCTAGGATGAAGAATCCCTTTACCACCAACTTTTGCAATCACTTTTTCGGCTCTCTTTAATTCCAATAAAGCTTGCTCTTTGTTTCCTGCTTCAGCTTCTGTGGTTACTTTTTTAGTGACTGTTTTGACCAAAGTTCTAAAACTTTTATTTCTTTCGTTACGTTTTGTGTTTTGTCTGATGCGCTTTAATGCGGACTTATGATTTGCCAAAAAACTACTCCTTTAAAATAGGCTCGAGAAAAACTCTACCCGTTAAGATCGGAAAATTAAATAAAGAATTGAATTTTATACTTTATTCCCTGCTTCTTGTCAAGTGGGCGGGAATACGAGAGAGGATGGGGAATCAAACTGGTTATTTCTTTTGATTGTGTTCAGCAGATCTATATACTTCTTGAATTCTAGAAATCAGATGAATAATAGATCGTGCACAACCTAATAAATCGGGCATCGATAAACTTTCACCTGGTTCATGCATTTTTGCATCTGGGTCATAAGCTCCCAAACAAAGAGGCTGGACATCACCCAAGGCCTGCATTAATTTTTCAACAAAAGGAATGGTCCCCCCACATCCATACAGGCAAGGTTTCTTGCCAAAACCTTTTTCAAGGGATTCTAACATCAATGAGAAAACAGGGTGAGATATCGTCGTCATCCAGGGGGAAGCCCCTTTATCCTCGGTAATTTTGAGTTTAAATCCTGGAACTTTATTTTCTAATAAATATTTCTTTAGCTTTTCCACAGAAGATTTGTCTTTGTTTCCAGGAGCCAAACGGAGCTCCACTAATGACTTGGCAGTTGTGTCATCAAACAAGCGGCGATTAAATCCTTGATCAACGAAAAGAGATTGCGCGCTCAACCGACAATCTGGGCTGAGTTTTTGTATAACTGGATGAAGAACTCCATCATCGGAAATCAAATGGTCAATCATTCGCGCCAATTGGATTTCAGGAATCGGAACTGGCCCTCCATTAACTCCTGAATGGGGATCTTTAGAAGCTGACTGCAAAATAAGGTCGATAATAGGCGGTGAATCGCCAACAATATCAATATGTAGTTTTAATTTGAAAGGGTTTTGATCTTTAAGAATAATATCAATCTGCTTAGCCAGATTGATGGGATCTTTGGCACCAGGAAAACTCAGCCGGGCCCCAGCCGTCCCGAGAATAACGCTCCCTGATATGCGGTGACCTGGACGAGCATTGGCAAATGAAGTTCGTAATTGAGCTATCAAAATAGAGGCTATATCCTCTGGTACTGAAAGACAGGTTTCTGGTAATACTCCTGCCATTTGCCTAAGCGCTTCAACCGATGTCGGCACATAGGTATATCCTTTTCTTTCGTTATCCGTGACAGGTTGATCCGATTTAGAGATTTCATCAATAGCCAATGAATGGTCATCGTAAATAAGCTTGGAAAGAAGTTTGTAGAGGGCGGTCTGCTCATCAATAGGGGTCTTTTCAGATTCTTTTGTGACAACGACCTCCATTTGAATAATACCGCGTAAGGAGGTTGTTAAACCCGGTATACCTTGAGCCGGATTAACCACATCAGTAATAACAACACAATCGATACCTGAAAAAAAATTTTTGTTTTCATAAATTTGTTCAATCAAACTATGTGATCCACTCTCTTCCTCCGTTTCAAAAATTACTTTTATATTACAAGGAAGCGAAAAAGAATCATCTTGGGCAGAATCACTTATTGTTTGAATGAGGGCATCGATAGCCATACCAATGGAAACCACGCCACTCAAATCATCGGCGGCCCCCCTGCCATATGCGCGAGACCCGTCTTCATTCCATTTCAGTTCTGTGGGAGGGGTGCCGCCCCATTTCTCAAATTTTTCATTATCCATATAGGGCTGCTTGTCCAAATGAGCATAGAATAATAGCGTCGGTTTCTCATCTCCAACAAAAACTTCCCCCATAAGAATAGGAAACAAATGCTTTTTGCCTGAACTATTTACCCATACTTTGGATAACCCAACCTTGGTCAGGTAATTTTTTGCACACTCAAGAATTTCTATCATATCGGTGGGAACTGTTCTGTCACCCTTGAACTCATTTACACCAAAACTGCGGCTATCGATCCTAACCATCTCTTCGAGAGTTTTTAAATGTTGATTTACGAGGACAGTATCAAAATCTATTTTTTTACACGCTTTTTCGCTAATTTTTTCAAGTCTCATGTCTAGGCAAACTAACAGTCAAATGGTTTTATATTGTTTTATTTCCGAATAACTTTTACTTTCTAGGTGTTAATCAAAATTTAAGAGGATACTAGCATAATGTTATGTTTCTTTTAGGAATGATCCACACAAACCATCAGCGTTTCTTTACTTCAATTAACTCTTAGTATAAAATTGGTGTAACCTGAAAGTAAAAGCTCAATCAGGATTTTCTCCAAACATTTTCTAAATTCCTAAATTGATGCTACAAAAGTTTAAAAACTTGCTCTCTCTTTATAAAATCATCAAAACCCGAGGAAACCGTAAACTCATAAATCATTCACGCCAACAATTAAAGGATTTTATCTTATGCAATAATGATTTGAACCGAAAATCATTTTTTCAAGCCATGCTTTACTGGTTTAACATGCTTAAAGGATTGGATGTTCTTGTCTGGCGGCTTGAAACTTTTGGTTTTTTATATAGCCCCATCTTAAATAATGAAGAAAAAGATAGATTGAATAGGTATCTCTAAATCAAGAAATAAAGTCCCTGCCACCCAAATAACTCTTTTATATATATGTCCCACGCCACAACCTTAAACATATAAAAGCATTGAATACAATACTTAACAATAAAAATTTTCAGGTTTGTTTCCTGATATTTATTTCTCTCTTAATCACCCTAGGACGACAACTAGACACCGGCATTACTAATTTTGATGACGCTTTTTATGCTCAGAAGGCAAAGGAAATATATGATTCAGGAAACTTTTGGATAGTCACTCTTGCCGGAACCCCTGATTTTGCAAATCCTCCTCTTCCTTTCTGGTTAATGGCCTTGACTTATAGCATGTTTGGAGTATCGAGTTTTTCTGCTGTATTCTCCTCTGCCTTGTTGGGTATGGGAATTGTAATCCTGACTTACCGTTTGGCTGACCATTTATATAAAGATTCTTGGATTGCTTTTGCTTCTTCTTTAATTTTGCTTTTCCCAGGTATATTCATCGACTCTGCACGAAGGGCAATGGTTGATATTCATTTGGCATTTTTCGTTACGCTTGCAATATGTGCATTTTTAAAAACAAAAACGAATAAAACGTGGTATCTGATTTTTGGTCTCTCAACTGCAGCAGCAATTTTATCCAAAAGTGTGCTTGGCATCTTCCCTCTGGCTATTGTTTTCACATATCTTATTTATAAACGGCAGTGGAAGGAAATGGTTAATCCATTTTTAATCTTAGGGTCTTTAATTGCCTTAGGTGTGGGATTTAGTTGGCATTTAATTAATTGGTTGGAATTTGGGCAACAATTTATCGATGTCCATTTTGGAGTTTTAATTTTTAATCGAGGGTTTGGCGATACTAATATCTCGTTTAATTTTTTAGGCTACTCCGAGGATTTTTTAAGAAATTATTGGCCTTGGCTACCATTTGCGCTTATTGGATTGTATAAATATTACAAACATGGATTTATTGATAAAGATGAAAACTCATTGTTGCTTTTCATATGGCCAATTTTGGTTTTCTTGGTTATGAGCACAAGTAAAAATCATACTATTCGTTATCTCATTATGATTTTCCCCGCCTTATCCATCATCATCGCAAAAACATTGTGTGAATGGCTTGCCCCTCTCTGGAAAGAAAGGTTAATGACAGGGTTGATAGGCATCGCTTGTTTGACAACATTGTTTGTAAATACAACTCCTTTTCAGGCTAAAGTAACATTAGCAGAAAGCAGCAAAGAGGTTAGGCATTTGGCATCTATAATTAAACTCAACATTCCAGAAAATGAAAAAATTGGAAACTTTAAACTTTCATTTTGGAACCCAAAACATGCGATGCTGTTTTATTCAGACAGGGATTTAGAGTATCCAATTACTGACAAGAAAGATCTGCAAAAACAACTACAGGAAAATCCCAAGAAAATGTGGCTATCCAATGCAGACGAATTCAAGGATTTAAGTTCTCAATTTCCAGGAAGACTCTATTTAATTCAGGGCAACTCGAAATATGCTTTTTTTACTTCGTATCAGAACAGAGAATTTATTAAATACGATTTTTCTGGTATAAAAGTTCCAAACGTCAAATAGCCTTTAAATTACTTATTACTCACAAAAAGGAGGGTTTCTGTAGAGTTTAATTTTTGTCTTAGCCCTTCAATATCAAAAAGGTCCATAATTTTATTTCCTATTAGATTAACTTTGATCCCAACCTGATCTGTATCTAAAATTTTCATTTTTGAATTGGAAATTTCCTTTTCCCAATCTGACTTTTTGATAATCAGATATATTTTTTGATTCGTTTTTAACAATTTTTTAATTTCAATTTGTGAATGCAACATAACCACTGGTCTCCCAGTTAACACTCCCAAGCGAGCCCTATGATTTCCCAGCTTATAAACTGCGATGGGGCCTTTAAAGTTTTCCTGATTAATATAATTTGCAAACTTTTTCATTGGATACCGGTTTATAAAAGGTAAAACGTCTCCACTTAATGAAGAAAAAGTCAAAACCAATACAAGAGAGAGTGAGGTCACCATTTTCCCACAAGACTTAGATCGGTAAAACCAAACCAGAGATAAGACCCCAATCAGCATGATTACTGGTAACAAAAAAACACCTGCAGGGCCTGTATCGTAAATATAAACCCCTATAACCGCCAAAATCGAAAGGATAAGAAAAATTAAAAAAGAAATAAAATAAGCGTATTTAAAACCCCAAACACTAAATTCCAAAGGGCTCTGTTTTTCAGCCTCTGAAAAAAATTTGGCTGTAATAATTGCAAAGGCGGGACAACACGGAAGCATATACCGGCTATGTTCCACTCGCAAAAGTGTAAACAAAACCAAACAAACCGCAAACCATATATAACAAAAAACTACGGATTCTTTACCTTCTCTGAAAAATAGATTTAAATGGTTCCCAATATTTCTTACAAAGCCTTTTATTTTTTCTATCCAACCTATATTTTTCTCAAATGTAAACTCTAAAAATCCGAATTGTTTTAAAACCGCAAAAAAGAAGAATAGTGACCATGGAAGTTGGTAGCGAAAAAGAACACCCACATAATAAAAACTAAATGGAGTGTCATGAATAAGCCTACTTTTGATTTCATTGCCTATAATATGTTCTCTAAATTCATTCCCATGTATCCATAGCATTGCAATAAACCAAGGTAAAATAATAATTGCTAAAATACCTATTCCTTTTGCAACACTTAGATCCTTAAACCAGCTTTTTCTTTTTATTGCGATTAGAAAACCCGCAATTGTCAAACCAGGGATAAGAATTGCGGGTGGTCCCTTTATCATAAAACCCAAGCCTAATGACAAATAAAATAAATAAGAAAAAATATTTTTTTTGAACTCTGTTTGAAACCAAAGCACAAAAAAATAAAGCGCTAAAAGAATAAAAAAACTTAAAGCCATATCTGTCGTAGACCATCTTGAAATCTGGAAATGGAGATAAGTGGAAGGTAAGATGAATGCACTAAACAAGGCAACTCTACGACCGAACAAACGACATGCTAGCAAGAAAGTTAGACCAATACTAAAGGTCCCAAATAATACCGAAGGTAATCGCGCTGAGGTCAGACTAATACCAAAGACCTTATAGGATGCTGCAACCATCCAGTAATACATTATGGGTTTTGCAAAACGATTTTTCTCATTATAGACAGGAGTGATAAAATCTCCCGACTCAATCATTCGCAGAGATGATTCAACATAAAAATTTTCATCAGCATGATACGGAGGAACTTCTCCAAGTTGATAAGACAACGCCAAAAAACAAAAACCCATCCACAGCCAGACTAGAAACTTTTCAATAGGCTTATTAGATAAAAAAACAGGAGGGCTTGGCATAGACAGGAATGTATTTATAATACATATAAAATTTAATTAAGATAAAATACCGAAATGATTCTGCTTATTATACACTTAATCTTAATCACACTTTTAGTTTTTAGATTCAAGCAAGCTTAAATTTAAAACACTTTTATATATTTCTACTGGAGTCCATTATTGGCTGATTCAAATCAAAAATACCTAACCCCAAGTATAAATACCAATCCAGTTAAAGCTGTAATCGCTTCACATCATTTTTTTTTAGTCGCCATTATTTTGTTTGTTTTTGGGGGAAATTTTATTTGGATCCTCGTCGATATTCGCCCTCCCTCGTATGATCAAGGGCTTCACCTTTTCCGAACATTCAATTACTGGGAAGCAATGAGCTCCGGTTCGAAAGACTGGTGGCAAGATGTGCTAAATGTGGAACCTTTTTATCCTCCTTTTTATCATCTTTCATTAATTCCTTTTTCCTTGGTTTTTGGATTTACTCTAGATACCGGGGTTATTGGGAATTCTTTTTACATGGTAGTTTTGATCCTATCAACTTATGGGATAGGAAGAATTATATTTTCCAAGAATGTTGGGCTGTTCGCATCCTTTTTAGTATCCTGTTATCCTTTAATTGTGACTATGTCGCGGGAATATATTATTAGTGTCATGCTAACTTCCGTAACAGCTCTTTCCTACTATCTTTTTTTAAAATCAGAAAATTTTGAGAACGGAAAGTACTCTTTTTTATTTTCCATCATATATGCTTCTGGGCTAATGGTTAAGTGGACTTTTTTTATTTATACTTTTCCAGCAGTTCTCGCAGGGCTGTGGGGACGAAAACTAAGCTTCCGAGATAGAACCTTGCAGTTGACTTTTTATTTAGGCATGATTTGTGCCCTTATTATTATCCCGTTTTTCATTTATATTTTAGGCGCATATCGCTGGGTCCCTCTTATTTTGGAGTTAATTTTAATCCTATCTCTTATAAAATTTTTTCCTTTTTCTTCCATTACCGCTCAAAAAATCATAAATCTCGTTTCTCTTACATGTATATCTATTTTGATTTGTTTTCCTTGGTATGCCCATAACCTAATAAATATTCTTATAGGAATGTCCAAATTTGCATTCCCTAGTTCTGTGCTGAAAGGCGCAATGGCTTGGAATATCCCAATTCAGGGCTTTTATATTGAAGTGATTGGCAGGCAAATGGGTTACCCTTTAATGAGCGTCACTGCTATTGCCTTTCTTTTTTATATATTTAAAAAGGAGCAATTCAATTGGACTTTGTTTGCTTGGGCTATTTTCCCAATTATAGTGTTCACCTTTGTTAATAATAAAGGTGCCAGATATACAATGCCAACATTACCGGCTATGGCATTAATAACCTCCGTAATTTTAGCTACTATTAAAAGTTCAGCCTTGAGAAAATTTCTTCTTTCAATTACTGGAGGAACAGCATTCGCAACCTTTCTCTATAGCGGTTTCTTTTCCCCACCAGATTTCTTTCCTTATTTAGGAAAAAGTAATCATCCTATTACTACACAATGGCCAATCAATTCAATTCTCGATGATATTGTTGAAGAAGGAAGTCCAAGGGATGGCAAACATCTTTCCGTGCGCACTTTAGCGAACTATGCCTACTTTCAAAGAGGAGCGTTCAGAGATTTTGCGGCTTTCAGGGAACTGCCGATTAGCATGAAAGGGGTCAAAAGAAATGTAGGGGAGATGACAAATTTCTTTATCACTAAATCGGGAGATTTTAGCGGGCAATCCTCAAACGCCATTCAACATAGGAATCGTCTTTTAAAAGACCCTGCACTGACAAAAACATTTAAACTCTTTCGCAGCTACCCTCTCCCAGATGGGACCAAAGGTTTAATATATAAGTTTGATATGGAACCAGCATTGGACTTGCCAGGAGTTACAAATCTAAGTTTAATCGAGAAGCGATTGATCCAGGGATTCGAGAACTATCCTATTTATGGTTTTAAAAATGGCGTTAATATGAATATCATCATTTCTCCTACAGATGATCCTGATGATTTATTTTATGGCAAATACAAATCCATCCAAATTACGGCGGATTCAGTTATAAGCAATAAAGTACAAATTAAAAAATTTGAATTGCTGTTCGAAAATGTTCAAATCAATATTTACGATCTCCTTTTAAATGGCCGATTTATACTTTTTAACCTAGAAAAGCTTACACCTCGAGGAATTATCAATTTTGATGACTTGGAAAAATCTGCAGCTAAAGCAATGAAGGGGAAAGGTAAGATAAAATTAAAAGGTGAAAATAATTCCCTTACCGTCAGCGCAAAATACCTCTTGGCTCAGAACCAAGTTTTGAAAGGGGAAACAAAGATTAACGTCTTAATGGATCCTGGTAAAACAATCCAGCCTGACTTTGAGTACCTTAAGTTAGGCCCTCTGGATATCCCTATTGTTTTTATCCGTCGAATAACAAATGCAAAAATTTTTCTTGACCCGACACCAGGCTGGCCCTTGGAAACCAATATAAAATCTCTGAAATTTTCGCCAAGAAAATTTGAAATCAATCCAGACATTTAAAAAACTGTGAAAATTTGTATTTTGTGCTTTGACCTCTCCAATAATTCACTAGGCCGAGCAGGGCTTATGGCAATGGCCTTGGCTTCCAAACATGAGGTGGAAATTATAGGTCCTTCCAAATCTGGGGATATTTGGTTTCCACTAAAAGATATGGACATTCCAATTCGCACCTATACGTGGAAAAGATACCCTTTTTTCATATCCACAATCTGTAAAATGATTAAAGAAATCAACGCAGATATAATGATTGCCTGCAAACTTCGACCTACAAGTTTTGGTATCGCTTTGATAAAAAAGTTGACTTCAAATGTTCCTGTAATTGCTGATATCGACGATTGGGAACTAGGGTTTTTATATCATTCTGGATTTTGGGGTAAAGTTGGTCGCTTCTTTAATTTTTCCAACCCCAATGGATTACCCTACACATGGCTTATGGAACGTTTAATAGGTTTTGCAAATTCAACTATAGTAAGTAATCGATTCCTCCAAAATAAATTTTCAGGCACTTTGATTTATCATTGCCGCGACACCTCGATTTTGGACCCAGACAAGTTCGATTCGGATATCATAAAAAACAGACTCGGACTAAAAAACAGGAAAGTTGTCATGTTTCTAGGAACACCAAGGGCCCATAAAGGAATCCAAGAGTTGTTTATGGCAATAGAAAAAATCAATAACCCTGATGTTATACTTGTACTCGTTGGGGCTGACTCTTCGATTCAATCACATATCGACAATATGAAATCGAATCAAGATAAGGTAGTCGTTTTCCCTAAAATTCCTTTTAAAAACCTGCCTGAGTACCTAGCCGTTGCAGATATACTTGTCATCCCACAACGAAGGACCAGTGATACGGAAGGGCAAATCCCTGCGAAATTATTCGATGCAATGGCAATGGCAAAACCCATTATCACAACCCCCATTTCTGATATACCTGAGGTTTTGGGAGAAAATGGTTTTTTTATTGAGCCGGAAGATCCCGGTCAACTTGCAAATACTATTGAATATATTCTCTCGCATCCAGAAGAAGCTCTTTTAAAAGGTAAAAAAGCACGAGAACGTTGCAAGGAACGGTATGATTTAAAAGTGCTAGAAAAAGAACTCAACTTGCAAATTGAAAAATTAGAACTACGGCAATCTTGAATTAAGGATTGAGTTTTGGAATT
>CAZMXD010000033.1:0-13202 GCA_964570185.1 uncultured Nitrospina sp.
GAGTTTTCCTATCCCCTTTGATGTGCAGGCTCCAACCTGTCCGGTCATCACCGATAAATCTGTTTTGGATGAAATTGGGAATACCCCTCTGATTCGAATCCATAACATTGGCAAAGAATATAAAAATGTAGATATCTATGCTAAGGCGGAGTGGAAAAATGCTGGCGGATCTGTGAAGTCTCGCCCAGCTCTTAAGATGATAGAAGATGGGGAAAGATCGGGTAAATTAACCAAGGATAAAATAATACTTGATTCCACATCAGGAAACACCGGTATTTCCTATGCCCTTATTGGAAAAGTCAAAGGTTATAAGGTCAAACTTGTCATGCCCGCTAACGTTTGCAAAGAGAGAAAAGGGCTTATGGCAGATTTTTATGGTGCTGAAATTATTACATCCAGTCCATTTGAAGGATCTGATGGAGCCATCTTACTGGCTCGGGAAGTTTTTGAGAAGGATCCTGATAAATATTTTATGCCAGATCAATACAACAACAATTCCAACTGGAAAGCCCATTACGAAAGTACTGCCAAGGAAATTTGGAAACAAACCAATCATCGTGTCACCCACTTCCTTGCGGGAATAGGAACGGGAGGAACAATAATGGGAACCAGTCGCGGCCTCCGTAGTTTTAATCCCGATATTAAATGTTACGCCATTGAACCTGCGGAATCTCTTCACGGATTGGAAGGCCTCAAGCATATGGAGTCATCCATTGTTCCAGGAATTTACAAAGAAGAAGAACTAGATGGTAAAATCAGCGTACCAACTGAAGAATCTTACGATATGGTTGAATCTTTGGAAAAAGAAGAAGGAATTCTGGTGGGGCATTCGTCTGCGGCAGCAATGTTGGGGGCTTTAAAGCTAGCTGCAAAAATAGAGCGCGGAGTAATTGTTACAGTGTTCCCGGACAGTTGCGAACGGTGCTACGTTAATTTTGGTCAATTTAAAAACTACTACGAAAACCAGCCAGACCAAAAGTTGCCCAAAGCAGACTAACTATTCAATACAATGGGCCGCTTTCAGAAACATATATTTATTTGCATCAATCAGAGAAAAGCTGACGACAAAAGAGGCTGTTGTTCTTCGAAAGGGGCATTAGATCTCTTAGACCACCTAAAGGGCCGTGTTCACGAAATGGGCTTAAAAAGTAAGGTTCGCGTTAACAAAGCTGGTTGTCTGGATGCATGCTCCAAAGGACCCACACTTGTAATTTATCCTGATGATATCTGGTATGCTCCGAAAACAAAAGAAGACATCGAAGAAATTCTTTTAAAGCATATCCAGGGTAATACCCCAGTAGAACGTTTGATCCTGCATTTTAAAAAAAACCCATCTCCCTCTAATTAGTATTTTTTAAAGTAAAATATTTTAACAATATTCACGATTTTTCTGAAGACAATTGAGATTGACATAACTTATAAAATAAGCCTTTATTCCGTAATAAATCTTTTCTGTCTCCAAATTCCACAATCTCTCCTTTTTTCAAAACCAAAACTTTATCCACGTGCATAAGAGTTGAAAGTCGGTGAGCAATGATAATACTCGTTCTTCCTCGCGTCATTTCTTTAATTCCTTTCTGAATTTGTCGTTCAGTTTCAAGATCAACATTGGAGGTCGCTTCATCAAGAACAAGTATTCGAGGGTCAGCAGCAAGCGCTCGTGCAAATGATAATAACTGCCTTTGGCCTGAGGAAATACCCGCGCCTTCTTCATTTAATTCATGCTCATATCTAGCAGAAAGATTATCAATAAATTCATGTGAATTCACTGCTTTTGAAATCAATACGATTTCTTCCATTCCCATCTCCTTATTGCCAAGGCGGATGTTATCCAAAACATTTCCAGAGAATAAATTAACTTCTTGTTGAACAAGAGCAATCTGCCTCCTTAAATCAAATTTATTGATAGATTTGATGGATTTGCCATCAAAGAGAATATTACCTTTTCTTATCTCATAGAATCGACAAAGAGCATTAATAAGAGTCGATTTCCCAGAACCTGTAGCACCGACTATTGCCAAACACTCTCCTTCCCTCAAAGAAAAAGATATGTCCTTTAATACATAATTGTCTTCTTTATAAGAAAACCAAACATTTTTAAACTCCACATTACCTTTTAATTTAAATTCTTTTTGGGATGGAACAGATTCAGGTATCTGTTCTTGAGTATCAAGCAGTTCGAAAATACGCTCCGAAGATGCCATAGCTGTTTGTATCACATTGAATTTTTCAGCTAAATCCCGAATCGGCTCAAAAAACTTTTGTAAATACTGGATAAAAGCAACTAAAATTCCTAATTGAATTTCGTCTTGGACGAACTTTCCTCCTCCATACCAAATAACTAATCCGATAGCCAATGAACTAAAAAAATCAATTGAAGGCATATAGAAGGCGTTGTAACGTACCGTTCTTAAATCCTCTTTGAGTCTTTCGTTATTAATAGAACTAAATTTCACATAATTATTCTTTTCCTGATTAAAACATTGAACCGTATCCATTCCTGAAAGATTTTCTTTTAGATAGGAATTTAACTCTGATACATGTGCTCGGTTTTTCCGGAGAGCATCCCAAGCGCGAGTTCGATAAGCTCTAGTTGCCAAACCTAATAATGGAAAAACAATACAGACCATAAAAGTTAGTTTCCAGTCTAGGTAAAGCATGACAAAAAAAATTCCAAAAAGGGTAAACAAATCACTAAAAACCATAATGAGACCAGAAGTTAGCATTTCGTTTAATACTTCCACATCATTTACAACTCGGGTAATCATTTTCCCAATGGGATTTTTATCAAAATATGAAAATGACATTTTATGAAGATGGGCGAATACTTTTGACCTAAGATCAAACATAACCTTTTGTCCAATATATTGCATGACGTAAGTTTGGAAAAACTGGAACAGGAAAGAACAAATCAGTACCGTTAAATAAATAACGGCAATCGTATCCAATCCATTCATATCTTTTGCCCTGATATGATCATCAATCACAATTTTAGTAAGATAAGGTCCCGCTAGATTTAGTATTGAAACAGCCAAAAGAAGTCCAATGGCTAGGATCACTAACCTTGAATAGGGCGTGACATGAAGAAGAATCCTTTTAAAAAGTATCCAACCTTTATAGCGATCTATTAGATCTTCGCTTTGACTCCTCAAAGAATCATCTCCATTTCCCTGGCCAAACTCTGATTACGGAATAAATCGGCATAAATCCCTCCAAATTGCAACAATTGGGAATGCTTTCCCTGCTCGATAATTTTTCCCTTTTCTATAACTATTATATTGTCTGCTTCTTTAATGGCTGAGAGACGATGAGAAATAATTATTTTAGTTGTATCCATAAAATGTTCTTTTAGATTTTGAAGTAGTTTTTTTTCCATTTCAGAATCGAGATTTGAGAATGAGTCGTCTAAAATTAAGAGCTTAGGATTCACCAAAAAAGCACGGGCAAGAGCTATCCTTTGTTTTTGTCCACCTGATAACGTGACTCCTTTCTCTCCTACTGAGGTCTCCAGTTTTTCAGGAAATTGATTTAAATCAGAAGCCAATCCTGAAAGTTGGACTACCTTTTCTATCTGGCCTTCGGTTATATTCTCTCTTCCCAAAGTGATATTATTTCGAATGGACATTGAAAAAAGGAAAGGTTCTTGGCTCACATACCCGATATGATCCCGCAATTCATTTAGTGGCAAATCCCGGATGGATTTCCCACTTATTAAAATATCTCCAGAATCAGGATCATAAAAACGAAGCAACATTTGACACAAAGTTGTTTTACCTCCCCCAATCACCCCCACAATACCCAATGTTTTTCCAGCTAATAATTCTAGATTAATTTCATCCAAAGCCTTAATTTTTTCATTGGGATAATTAAAACACAAACTTAAAAGTTGAACATTTTTAAGATCTTTAATTGCTTTTTGATTTGTTTTTTTCTCAACAATCGCAGACTCAGCTAAAATTATTCCATTAATTCTTTCCATCCCAACAAAACCTTTTTGGGTCAGGTTAAAAACATAACCAATTCCCATCATGGGCCACGATAAAAGCATAAGATAACCATTAAAAGCAACAAAAGAACCCAAAGTTAATTCTTCAGCTATGACCGACTTTCCTCCAATCCACAAAGAAATCATTCCAGCAATACCAATTGCGAAAATCATTGTGGGAGTAAATACTCCAAAAATTTGGGTCACACGTAAATTTTTCTTAATGTACTCTCGATTGATTTTTGTAAATTTTTTCTTTTCATATTCTTCCTGAACAAACGCATGCAGAACTCTAATGCCAGAAAGATTTTCCTGTACATGCTCAGTAATTTTAGCTAAATGTTCCTGAACGGCTCGGTGTCTTTTACCTATTTCTTTTACAAAGCAAAAAAATAGAATTGAAATAAATGGAAGGGGAATAAATACCTTAAGAGTCAAATCGAAATTAATCCAACTCATCATCACTACTGCCATAATTATTACAAAAATCGCATCAATAAGAATCAAAACACCCAAACCAAAAAATTCTCTTACAGCTCTTAAATCATTAGTCGCTCTTGACATTAAATCACCGGTTTTTTGTTTCTGATACCATAGTCGATCAAGAGCCAGCAGATGATTAAAAAGGTCATTTAAAATATCAAACTCAATTTTTCGCGACAGTCCAAACATATATTTACGCCATCCGAAACGACCCAGCACGAGAACCAATGAGATTGAAAAAAGATAAATCACATATTTTAATAATACTTGCTCTGTTGGCTTTCCAGGGAGGACATCAATAAATTCTTTTATCAACCAGGGAACTAATAAAGTCATCGTATCCGTAATTATCAACGCACCGATTCCCAACGCAAACTCTCGGCGGTATTTGCGAACATATGGAAAAAATGTATTTAAAATATTCAATCTAATCTCTTAATTTCGATATATTATCCACTATATTTAAATAGATAGAGAAAAACTAGATGTTCCAAAGAAAATCTAAAAAACATAAGCGGACATCTTAATTATCATCTTTTAATTTGGAGTAACTATGAAAACTGTTATTTCTTTGGCAGGGGAATTATAAAATAGTTTTTTACTTTTTTTGTTGCAACCAGTTGATTCGCAAAGTCGCTTGCTTTTGATTCAGATGAAAATTTACCGGCTCTTACTTTATACCAATACCCGGCGGCAGAGTTTCGCTTGGATTTTTCCACATATAGGTTTTCAACTTTTTTCTTCATTAGATTTACCACCATTTCTTGCGCCTGCTCTTTATATAAGAATGCTGCAATTTGAACTGTATAAACTAAATTTCTTTTGTTAAATTTTAATGCTTTGGAGATAGAAAACGTATCTTTTGACCGTTGCGACTTAACTGTTAACGACAGGTCCTGGGAAATAATGCCTCCAACAATTAATATTGAAAGAACTGTAAAGCTTCCAAGTTTTACCCTAAAAGAAAGGCTTCCGAAACGATAAATAGCATCCAAAATTCTTAATAATATCCATTTTCCAAAACCTTTTAAAATAACACCAAACCATTTTAAACCTTTCCATACAAATGAAACCTTAGACACCATAAGACCCATTTCTGACTTTAACCGCTTTAAATCCTTAAGGTCTTCTTTTCTAAAAAGTTTTATCTTTTTAAATTTATATGCAATTCTGACTTCATCTGATTTTGATTTCAGGTTAGCCTTCTCAATCTCATTTAACTGAGAAAATATCTCCTCACAGTTTCTATGCAAATCAGGAGCAACACCAATAAGATTCCCATCACAAAATAATTGACCGAGAATTCTTTTTATTTGATCCTCTTCTGGAATAGAGTATTCTAGCGCCTTAAAATAGAATCTCAATGCACGTTCATCCGTTCTTTTATGAGTTAAATAAATGGGAAGGACAAATCGAACAATATCCTCGGAAAGTTTATTTCTCTCATTCAGCGCACTTAGAAAAACTAGTTCTGTTTGCCCTGACCATTGTTTGGCCTTTAGAAATAATTCCGCTAAATAAGAAGTAAGGACAGGGTCACGTTTCTCTTCTTTCTGAAACATAATAAGCAATAAATCCATTTCATGTTGATTAAGCTCTTCCCCCCTATTCAAAATAGATAAAAGCGGCTTTTTAAATCGAGAATTTTGCGGACTTTGTATTAAAGCTTGAACGTAAATATTTAAAGCATTGGGAGACTCATCACCAATAGAAAGGAGATAATCTGCATATTGTAATACGCTTAAATTTCTATAACTTTTTCCTTTGGCTGGTAGAAAATATGAGGAATAAGTCAACTTTATTAATTCCTCAAACTGGTTTTTAATGTTTTTAACTATCGATTTAGGTGAAATATTTTTTAAGCCATAGAGGGAATTATGAAATCGTTGCTCTCCAAGCATTCCATAGCCTATAAAACCAAAAAAAAGACAAGTTAAAAATATGGTCCATTGAATGGCAACATCATCAAAAACAACATTAGGCAAAGCCACTTCGTGTATAAAATAAAGTGATGAAAACCCTATCCCTACAACCATTAGTACGGATACCGTCAATCGGGCAAAATAAAATTTTAGCGTCTGATACAACATATGAATTTACTGATCTGAAGAATCTATAAAAGTTTCTGGTTCTTTGGAAATCTCTGTATTATTTTCCAGTCCCTTATTTAATTTTGGTAACGGAGAAAGGTCGATGTCATCTTTTACCGCTACCTCCATTTTTTCAAGAGAAAACTCTCCTGGCAAACGGCCTGTCTCTATATCCACTGTTTCAAATTTTATATTGTCGGGCACAGGGAATTTAACCATTGTTTTTCCTTCTAGAACTTTTTGCATAAAATGAACCCAAATAGGAGCGGCAGCGCTGGCTCCCGTCAACCCTTTTCCAGATTTCTTCCTCATTGAATCGTTGTTATCAAAACCCACCCATACGGAGGTAGAAAGATCTTTTGTAAATCCATTGAACCATGCATCTTTAAAATCATTAGTCGTCCCTGTCTTCCCAGCCGCCGGATGCCTGAAACCCATCCTCCGCACCACACGACCAGTTCCTCTATCAACCACACCTTGCATCATATCTAACAATGGATATAGGGTATCGGGAGAAAATTGTTGAACTCCTTGATAAAAATGTTCATAAAGGCTATTACCCTGAAAATCTTCTATTTTCTGAATCAAATAAGGTTCATTATATATTCCAAGGTTTGCAATAACGCTATATGCAGATGCAATTTCAAGAGGTGTTAAACCTGAAGTACCTAAAGCAAGAGAGAGATGTTTTCCTAACGGACTTTTAATTCCAAATTTTCTGGCGGTACGAATAACTTTTTCAGGTCCGACCCGTTGCATAAGTTTAACGGACACAATGTTGATTGATTTCAATAGAGCTTTTTTAAGAATAATGTTCCCAGCAAATTCCTCATCAAAATTTTGTGGTTCCCAGAGTTTTGTTCTAGAAATTTCTATTTGCAGAGGTTCATCTACAACAACAGTGGCCGGGGAAAAATCCAAGCTCTCCATAGCTGTGAAATAGACAAAAGGCTTAAAAGATGAACCAGGGAGCCTATTATTCGAAACAGCTCGATTGAATTGGCTGTGAGAGTAGTTTCTTCCCCCAAGTAAAGCCTTTATGGCCCCACTTTTATTTTCAACTGCCACAAGAGCCACTTGTAATTTTTCTGACGGGGATTCTTTTTTAATTTTCCCTTTCAGCAATTCCAAATGGTTTTGCGCACCTCTCAAGGCAAATTTTTGAAATTTAGCATCCAAAGTCGTAATAATTTTCAACCCGCCAAAATGTACAAACTCTTTTCCATAATCCCTTTCCAGTTTTGCCAATACCTCATCCACAAAATAAAGATTAGGGTTTGATTTGATTTTTGGAATAGCAAGATCAATGACAGAATCTAATGCCTCCTCCCTTTGTTGAACTGAAATGAATTTTTCCGAAATCATTCGTTTTAAAACATAATCGGCTCGTTTTATGGCTTTTTTATAATGAACAAATGGGTTTGCATTGTTTGGGGAATTAGGCAATCCAGCAAGCATCGCAGATTGCAAGAGAGTTAAATCTCTTGCCCTTCTATTAAAGTAAGTCTGCGCAGCTTCTTCTACTCCATAAGCACCACTCCCAAAATAAATCTGATTACTATAAGCCTCAAGAATGCGCTCCTTGCCAAACGTTACTTCTAATTGAAAAGCAATCATGAGCTCTTTTATTTTTCTTATCCAATTTCTTTCAAAAGAAAAAAATAAATTTTTTGATAACTGCTGAGTTATCGTACTCCCTCCTTGAACAATTCTTTTAGTTCGCATATTGGCCATTAAGGCTCTTATAAGACCACGGTGATCAACTCCGCTGTGATTGTAAAAACGGGCATCTTCAACGGCAATAATTGCCTTTAAGAATTCTGGAGAAATATCATTCAAACCTACTGGATGCCTTTGTCCTAAAACTTTAATTAGCTCACCATCTGCAGAATAGATTTCGGTAGGCAAACTTAGATTAATATGTTCCAAGTTTTGCGGCAGTTGAGGAAGATCCTTGCTTAGCCAGGTATATAGACCTGAGAAAATTAAAATAGAAAAAAGAATGAATACTGCGAGTAGCAAATTCAAATATTGTAGAAAGCGAAAGATCAAGGGCTCACCTCAAATCCAGATTGCGATTCAGGCAGGGTTTCTGCAAAACTATCAGATCGGTCAATTTGGGACATTATATTATTAGCTAGCCCAACAGGGACTGGTATAAACAAAACTCCCGTGTAGTAATCCGTATCGTATTCAATTCCAAACATAAGATCCTGAGATTCCTCAACACCCTCGACCACCTCGGCTAAGCCCACGCGAGTAAGATAATAATTTTTTTCTAAAAACCAGCGTGGCTCTGGAAAAACAGCCTTCTGAGTATCAGGGTCGAGACTTTTCAATATTGGCAGTACCTCATGAATGTTAAAAATTCGATTTGGTTTGAAGTTGGAATCCTCAAGCGTTCCTCTTTTAATAGATCGCGTAGTATGAATATCCATTATCGTATCAACAGACAAGAATATTTCCTGAATTGGAATATTTTTCTTATCAAGAAATTGGAGAGTAATCCAAGGACCAAATCGTTTAAATAAAACACGATCCCAGATTTTTTTTGAATCGAGACTTGCCAAATCATATGAAGATATAATTAGGTTTGAGCCTTGCCCCGGAAAATCAAAATACAGTTGAATAAATTTTTCGCGGGTTACAACCAAAGGGAATCCAGGTGCAACACTTTCAAACAATTGCTTTAAAGAAGAAATTTTCGAGGTGTTTTCTTCCTGAATATCCAGAGAAGAACGGATGGATTGAATTTGGGCCTGTGCGATTACGGATTGTCTATCTCTCTCCCACATACGCCCTAATTGGGGTCGTTTGTGGTTTTGCCACTTTAAGTAATAACCGACACTTTTTTCAAATAGGTTGGTATAAAACTCAACGTAAAAAAAAGCAGAAAGGATGGCTAATCCTACAACACTGTGCCACGACCTTCTGACACCAGCAATTTTCACAAATTTTTATCTCACGGTAATTTTATTAATAGTCCGAGTAACCATTCTAAGCTTGTCAATCTTTTCTTGCAAAGCTTTTTTGTCCATTTTTTTCTTGTCCAGCTTTTTTTTTGTTTTATTCTTAAGAGAGGTCTTAATTTCCGTTTTTACTTTCAGAGTCTTTTTTACTATACCTTTTCGCATTCTATTGGCCTTCTCCGATAACCGGTTTTTTACCACACCAGTTTCAACATTTTGATTCATAGATTCCGTTAAATCTTTCTTCAATTGCGGCGGCATTTTTCTAAATAGGGTCAGAAGTTGCTTTTCAGAATCATTAATTGCCAATAACTCCTGACGATTAGGTTCAAGAAAAGCGACATTGCCAGTTTTGAAATCTATAGACTGAACATTCAAAGGGCTTACTCCTTTATTTATTTTTACAAGGGGAGCAATATCATTTGGGGCAATAGACTTTGTTAAAAAATTTTCAAGAGAAATATTACCCAAACGGGCAATTTTCACTAGCACGGCTACCGGGGCATCTCTCTCCCCTGCTTCATAACGAACAAACGTCCTAAACCCAACTCGTAATATGTTGGCCATTACAGATTGGGTACAACCTAATTCTTTTCTAATAACTTTTAAGTTTTTAGCCAAGATTGACATATATTTTCCCACAAATTTCTTTGATATAGTCTAATTTTAAGTCTAATACCTGAAATAACTTATTTCAATATAACTTTGCGTAATTTCACAGCATAAATGTAAACCGTATAATTTATAATATGTTAAATTCGTAATGTCATAGTATATTCTGGAATAATAGAATCTGCCTTTACTTCGAAGTTTAATTGTGTCAAAAATATGTGGGTCTTATTAACTCCCATGAATCACCAAAAGCATATATAAATAAAGGTCTTCATACCACTTCTACCTCATAATTATTTAAATGGCATAGTATTTGCTGTTTTATAAATTTAATATCTAACAAAATTTAGGAGTTTTCAAATATGGGTTCAGATGAATTATTTGAAAAAGAATATGAAAGTTTAAATGATGCCATTTTAAAAGCTATTGTTTCTTCCACAGAAGTTCAAAACATACTTATAACGCTTAAAGAACGTGAAGAAATAAACGATATAGCGGTTTTAAACCTTTTTCTCAGTTTGGATGAGTTGTATGAAATGATTTCCGAAAAGGACAATAAGAACCCTTGTGGTTATAAGTCCGAACCCGCGGAATCAGACACACTAAAACAAAAAGGAGATGGTGTGAAAAAGGTTAGCTCACATAGCAAACATGAGAATTTTATCGATGGAAAACCTCTCACGTCAAACGAAATGCTTTTCGAAAATTTTTGTCAGAGAAAATTTAATGAAGAAGCGTGGAAAAAAAAGGCTCGAATACGGCTATAATAAAAACAAGTTTGGGTCTATACCAATCAATTTTTGAATATCTTGGAATCACAAGCGATATATTTTATTTGTTTTAATGGGACAACAAATATCTCATCTGCAGTAGTAACTTCAAACAATTCTAAATCATCGCTGAAACCATGCTTTTCTGTGGTTTCTAATATTAGTTCTTGGCTATCCACAAACACGATTTTTAATCGGTACTGCATATTTCGATTCCCTTTCTATTGTTCAGGAATGCCAGCATGTCCTTTTTAAAAAAGCTAATTAGGATAGGCTACATTCTCAAATTTTTTTGATAAAGGGTTATTTAGATACCCCTCAACATAATTTTTTAAATATCCCTTTTCATATAGTTTCTTATTTGAAAGGTCTGAATTTATTTTGTGCAGCACCTTAAACCTTACATTTGGTAACCTCTCTTTAAACTCATCAAACGATCTACCAGAAATATCTCGCTCATCATTAGATGATTTCTCCATTATAACCCTAGGCAAATGAACAACTTTTTGATTGGTAATTCTCTTAGCAACATCTTCAAAAGTAAGTAAGGTGGTGCAATCAGAATCACCTCCCAAAGTATCATTCGGGACATATAAAAACCGTGCGCGCCCAGGTCTAAATAGGGTTAAAATTCGGTGAACATTTCCTGCCATAACAATCCAATCTTTTTTCTCGAGCTCACAAGCATCAAAGGTTTTAATTATTTTGTTCCTGTTTAAAAAAGCGGTAATATCTGACTCAGTATGGATCATTTGGATATTAGGCAAATCCATATCGTAAATTTTCTTAGCTTCATCGGGAAGGAATTTCTTACCCTTCCGCATTAGCTTTGTTGTCTTACCATCAATATATTTTAAAGGAGTAAGGCACCCCATCCAAAGCAAACATTTTTTATTAATTTCTGAAATTCTCTTCGCATCTTGAGACATGGAATCTGGACCCAGCGAATAAAAGTTCGCAGATGTAACTGCCGGGCCATCCAAAACTGCTAATACCTGATCAACTGAAGGCCCTTTTGGCATTAATTGCTCTCGAGTCGGCCCTAAAGTAATTACTGACAATTCAAAATTTATTCGACCAGGATACTTATCGGCCAATTTATTGATCCTAACCGGGTCAAAATAACCAACCGAAAAAACGGTGATCTTCTTATCCGTTTTATCCAAAAACTCTTCAATCCAATCCATCGCTTTCGGATGGAGGGCAAGGTCTGTCCACTCCATATATTCATTGCCACCTAATACCCAAGACTCTGATTCACGAGTTGGAAAGGAGCAAATTTCACTAAATATAAATTCCCAATGCTCTTGCGTGGTCAAAGGCGTTTCAAAGGTATTGCGATAGCTATGATCCATTTCATAACAAAACGTACATTTTACAGGACAAGTTTTCCCCAAACTCAGGGGAATCTTTCTATCCTTTATTTCTTTTCGAAAAATGTTGTATAAAAACTCTTTATTCTGGATAGACATATTTCTACCACTCCTTAAAAGCATTCATTAACGAATCGTCCACTGGAACTTGTTGTTTTTGATCCTCATCTAATCCATGAATCATTTCATTAAGATGCACACATGCACACCCCATAAATGCTATGCTTTCTTGCTGTAATTTATAGCTGCCCGCTTTAAGCTTTTTCTCAAGTTCTTGCAAATGATTTTCATCAAACGGATGAATCATTGCAGATTTTTTAAAAGCTTCAATAGCCTCTTTAAAGTTCTTTTGCTCGTGCTCTTCCATACCAATCTTAAGATTATCCTGAGCGTCTCTTACTTCGTCTACCGTTACAGGGTATTTATCTGTCATCTAGTCCTCTAATTTTATTTATGACTAAAAAAATATGGGCAGGAAAAATTAAAACCCACACCAAAACGTCAATTTTTTATCATCAAATAATGATAAAGCTTAACTTAACCAAATATAAAAAGATCGGAAAAAGCTATATAGGTTTTTGTAATTTAAGGCGCTATTGTAGCATTCTAGGAACAGGAACTGTCAAGGGATTAGGAACATTCCAGGGAGAGTAATTCTTGATTGCAGAGGCGTGCTACTTCGCAGGCTTGAAAATACTGAGGACACTGAAAAATAGGGCATTTAAAAGGCGGGGCTAGAATACTCCCCGCCATCTAAATGAGTTCGATAAGAAATTAATTATTCTTTTTTCTCTTCATGGCCTTCAGGTGGCTCACATTCACCTTCATAACACCTCTGTTCCATCGAACAAGAAGACAAAACCAGTACCAATGAAACCAAAATAAAAGAAGCTACCAACTTTTTCATCCAGCCTTCTCCT
>CAZMXD010000034.1:0-13079 GCA_964570185.1 uncultured Nitrospina sp.
GGCCCAATCGGAACGGGAGTTTTTTGGGAAGCCCCAAGGGTTTGATTGGGTTTCCAGCGATTTGAAAGCTTCTGTAAATTCCTTAGGATAACGGTCTTCTCTTAAAATCAATCCGCGCCTCAATCCAATTATTTTATCCACATATTCAATCATTACAGGGCAGGCAGCTTCGCAAGCCCCGCAGGTCGTGCAGGACCAAATGACTTCATCTTCGATGACCTCGCCTAGAAGGAGGCTATCCTTACTTGCATAACTATTAAGATTTTCACGCAGATCAACTGTCAATTGTTGGGGCGACAAGGGCTTATCGGTTGCCCAAGCAGGGCAGGCTCGGTCACAACGGCCGCATTGCGTGCAGGTATGTAGATCTAGCATTTGTTTCCAGTTAAAGTCATTTGAACTTGTAACTCCAAAGGTTTCTTCCTCTTCAAAATCAATCCTTTTTAAATTATTCCCTGGGTCCAGTTTTGAAAAAAAAACGTTGGGGATTGATGTCAAAATATGGAAATGCTTGCTGCGAGGTAAAAGAATTAAAAATGTCAGAATCGATACAACATGGATCCAATATGCCATGCTATGAAGATGCTCTAAAATATGTTTGGTGAATATTTGCAATACAGGAGCCAATATCAAGCTTATAGGACCTGACTGCGATTCCGAATTAAGCGCAAAATAGGAGGAATCAAACAACATATCACTGCTCATAATGGCGAGTATCAAAATAAGTATGAGCAAGCCTTCTCCAGATAATGTAAGGCGATCTGGTTTGAGTATTAACCTTCGATAAAGAGCGTACAAAACAGCAATGGTTACTAGACATACTGCGATATCCTTGACCCACATGTAGGGCAAATAAAGAGTATTACCTACGGGGAAGGTGAACATTGGGAAAAATCCGATAAAAAAGAATTCAGTAGCTCTAAACAAGAGAATTAGGAATCCCCAAAAGATCAGGCCATGCATCCAGCCAGCTTTTTTTTCCTGAAATAATTTTGTCTGCCCAAAAGCAATTTTTAATGTGACACCCATCCTGTCAAATATTCGGTTGGTTCTGTCCGCTGCTTTCGCATTCATTAGAATTTTTAATTTGGACCAAGTCGCAGCAGAAAAAATTGCCAAGGCCAGAAAAGAAATAACGCCTAATATAATGGGTTGAACATCTGGAGCCGTCCATTCTAAAGCGCGATTTAAATTCGAATTCATGAGTTAATTATTAAATAAGTCTAGCTATTAAAATATTGTTTTTATTCGAGAATGCTATTTTATTAAAAGATGGGTTAATATATAATTAAATACAAGTAATTTCTCTCATTTTTTAGGAACGTTAACTTTGCCACTATTTTTTAGATTATTGATTGGGTTTTTGCCAGCGTTAATTTTAGGCATTGTAATGATACCTGAAATTTCAGCAGTTCCCTTGGAAGATGCTTTGGATAAAGGGCAGGCTCAAAATGATCTAGAAATGCATCGTCCCTGGGACGAGGCACCTCCTGTATATTATGATATTAATCCACATATGACCGATGGTATCAATGAGCCGCATCCGATGCCTGCTTATATCAAGCGCAAAACTTATAATCAATTGTTGAATATTGCGCCAGTGAACCAAGTTCAGAGTAAAGTATTTAATAGGAAGCTTTTTGATGGGGTTCAGAGGATTGGTGTATTAGGTTTTGAAAACAAAACCTTTGCTTTGTTTGAGGACAAGTCTGCGGGTAAAGTTGTATCTCAGCAGGCCTATCATGAGCTGAAGACAAATAAAGACTATTCGAATGTTATTCCTCCACAAATGATGGAGGATGTGCACTTTAAAATAGTAAAGACACCAGGTAATGATGTTAAACAAAAACAAAATAAATCCTATAATGGATTGAAAGCCGAATTGGTATCTACCGATGCGTTAGATGCTGTTTTGGTAGGCGCAGTTTCAAAATATTCGAATCTGTATAGGGACCGACGCGGAAATATACGGAGGGGTATTGCCAGCGGGTTAGAGTTCTCGGTTTTCTTGGTAAATCCTCGTAGCCAGGAAGTGATCTGGGGGGCACGCTTTGTGGGTAGCCAAAAGCAAGGCTTGCACAACTTAAGCCGCAAAAAAGGGAGTTGGCTGAATAAAGAAGGATTCACTCGCTTGGCTATGAAGTATGTCTTAAAGGATTTTCGTAACAGAGACTGATAATTTAGCTTATAATTAAAATTATGAATTCATCCTTTGACAAATTGCCAGGGTCAGAAGGAGATAAGAAGCGTCAAATGTGGCGTAAGCTTTTCTGGCTTAACTTGTGTATTACTCTGGTTTTGGTGGGCTCTTTCTGGTTGCCAGACAAGTTGATAAGGTTGCAAAAATTTCTTGACTCTCCCAGCGTAGATGTGCCCGAGGAAGGACAGGTTGCGGAAAAGGAAAAAGAAGAGCCTGTAACTATACAAATGGGACATCTTTTGAATTCAAGGGTGACTACGGTGAATGCTTCTTCTGAGAAAGAGTACGTCTATTTTAATTTAAGAAGTGGCAAAGTTGTAAAAATACATGATCCATCTTCCTTGGAATGGGATCTTGCATTTAGGAGAAGTAAAGTTATCACAAATGGGGGAGCTTCCAGTAAGTTAGGAAAAGCGGGCTTGATAGACTTGGGTACGTTAGAATTCGATAAGGTTACGGAAGTGCCTAAGAGTAATTATGTTTTAGATGTTAACACTCGCACGGATACGGAAAATCCCGCTATACTAAAACCTTATAATTATAATTATCTGACGCATAAATTAAAGGCCAAGAAAAATGTCTATGCAGCGCGGACGGCAGATAGTAAGTTTGCCAAATTTCAGTTTTTAGACTTTTATTGTGATAACAAAGAAGTTGGTTGTATAAAAATACGCTTTGTTTACCAGAAAAATGGTTCTAATAGTTTTTTAAAGTCTGCGCCTGATTTCTCAACAGCATCAGCCGACGTTGGAAATCCTGCAGAATCAGTGGCTTCCTCTTTCTGATAGATGAAATAAACAACTGACTTTTCCTATTTGATAGACCTAGTTTTTTGATAGAAATAATCTTTGCTTTCTCATTTTTTTTCGAGAAAAGAATATAAACCAGGAACCATAAAATAAAGATTTGGAGAAGATTAGAATGCCTACTTTGAAAGGACTATTGTTTAATAAGTATGCAGAGAAGGGCCTTTCTTTGCTAGTAGAAGAGTTGCAATCAAAATACACGGCTAAAAAAGGACGCCGATTTAACCATAATAATGTTACCTATGAAATAAGCCGTCCTTCACTAAGTCAAGGAGCTATAGAGTATGAAATTAGTTCTAAAATTCCTGAAGACGAAATAAAGAATCCCAAGCAGATGCAAGCTTATTTTCAGCAGATAAAAAAAATTCTTTCAAAGGGGAAATTGAAACCGGAATCTGTAGAAATGGAAAATATAGTTTGGGATTCAAAAAAAGAGACTGAAAAAAAAAGAGATTACGTAAAGCTTCTTTATAAATTTCCTTTAGATGATCTATTTGATGACCAAGTGGTTTCCAAACGCCATGAAAACATAATGGCAGGTCAAGCAGACCCCAATGTTCCCCATTCACCTAGTGCTTTTACCATGGCTGGAAATGTGGTTTTGGCTCACGTTCGGGAAACTATACAAAATTTTGGCAGGGAAAATTTGAATAGCCTTATTGAAGCGAATAAATTGGTAAAAGCTGGTTTGAAGGGTTGATATTTTAATGGGTAATATTTTATATTTTTTGGGTCGAACACTTCAACTCCTGGGTCTGGCAACAATTTCCTTGGTTGTTTTCATGTTTTTTACGCAGATGAGTATGGAACCGCTTTTGATTTGGACTCTTCTTGGTGCGATCGAGTTTTACGCGGGCACTTGGCTTTTAGGTAGAGAAAGCCAAACCTAATAATTGAGATTTCAGTTCTCGATTAAAACCTGTCTGCTCAATTTCTAAAATCCCGCCTGACATTTAAATTGGATTTTTTATGAAAGAACTTCTTGCTGAACCTGGTTTTCTGGCACCCGCTGGTACAATAGGGGCTGATATCAGTTATCTTTTGGCTGTTGTTTTCACTGTTCTTTTTTTAATTTCTTGGAGAATGGCCAAAAAGTCACAGGGCACACATCATCACAAACTCATACTTGTTTCTATGGTATCGATGATTATTTACTTTGTAGGTTATTATTATGCTCGTTCATTAGGCGTTCTATCTTTTGAGGGGAGAGAAGGTTTTGGTGGGCCCGATGATGTTTATGAGAATGTTTTTAAACCTGTTTTAATAACCCATTTAAGTCTTGTCGTAGTGGGGATGATCCTTGCTTTTTATATGCTTTCGCAAGGTTTTAGAGCTAGTAAAAAAGTGGATGGAGAATACTTTCTCAAAGACGAGAGATTAAAAGTCAGCCCTCGTAAATTTAAAATTCTAATGTTTACTATATTAGGTTGTTGGGCTCTTTTGCAGATAACGCTTTTGGTGACCCGTGAGAACCCTTTAGGAGCTAGCATTGCTTATGCTTTGATTTTTGCCACGGTGGCTTTTGTTGTCAGTTTGGAAAAACTGATTGAAAAAGCGCTGCCTGATGGGGCAAAAAGGCACCGCGTTTTGGGTCGGGTTACCATGATAATTTATGCCCTTATTTTGATAACTAGCACGGCGACCTATTTAATGCTTTACTATATTTATCCCCTGGAAACCTGAGGGGGGACCTGCAAAATTTATTGGGCGGCTAAAAACCAGTTTAAAAGCGGGAAAATGTTTAAAATAAGGGGGTTTTACTCTTGACACTCCTTAAATTAACTGATAAATTTCGCGGAATTATATGACTTCGAAGTACATAAGAAGGAGGTATAATGCGGTCAGGGCGTTAACTCCAAGCCCAATGTAAACGATGGTATCAAATATTTTCCCGTCTTTGCTGGCCATAAGATCCTCAGGGGTAGAAAAAAGTTCTTTGTGAAAAAAGAGTTATACCCTATCATTCGTATTTTAAAGCTGTCAAGATTAAATTGGTAACAAATTTTTCCGGAGCAAACAATGGATATAGAAAAAGTTAAGGAAAAGGCTGGGCCCCTGATTTATATTGGAACTTGTATTTTTTGTTTATGGTTCTTCTATTGGTTTGCATCCGTCTGGCGTTAATTTATTAGGTTAATAAAGTCTTAATTTTATATTAGGGGGGAGTTGAACGAATTATGAATGATTTTGCGGAATCCGAGCAGAAAAAATTTATCACTCCAAAGTCAATTATTTGGTTCATAATTGCTATGGTTTGTATGGCTGGATATTATTTTTTGATTAATGTCGGCCTTATGAAAGTGCAAGGACTTGATTTCTTCTACCTTTGGAGCAGTGGATCTGGTGGCGGAGGAGGTCACTAAAACACGAATTGAAATGAATTAAAAATGACAAGCTCTCTTGGGCTTGTCATTTTTTTTTTGCTTTTTTTAAATAATTGAATTTATTAAGCTATGAAGGGTAAACCCGGTTGTCGTATTTTACTTTTCCGCCACGGTGAGACCGCAAATTCCAAAGAAGTTTGTTTTAACGGTCATTATGATGTCGGACTTTCGGAAAGGGGCCAGAAGCAATTTCTAAATTGGGCGGACATTTTAAAAAAAGAAAACCTCAAAGCTATTTACTCCAGCGATCTTCAACGCACTCGAAACAGCGCTCAATGTATTGCGAATAAGCACGGTTTGGAACCTATTACTTTTCCTGAATTAAGGGAACTTTCGTTTGGAACTTGGGAGGGAATGAGTTTTACTGAGGTAGAGGCCACCTATCCTGGTGAAATAGAAGAAAGGATGCATTGTGTTGCAACGTTTAAGGCGGATGGGGGAGAAACATACCCTGAATTGCAAGAAAGAGTGATACCTAAGTATGAAGAAATTGTAGCCCGTCATTCCAATGACCAGATTGTAATGGTTTGCCATGGTGGTGTTAACAGGGTCATCCTTGGACATCTTTTAGGTATTCCCATTGCTAGAATTTTTCGTATTCATCAAGATTACGCCGCACTTAATATTATTCAATATTATGATAAACAACCAGTTGTAGAATTTATTGGAAACGCAGCGCTATTTCCCTCGCAAAAAGATAAAATAAAAACTGCTATTCAGTGAAAAGGGTAATCTTTGACCTTTCTAGTGAAAATAAAAAATGCCGATGTTTATGTGGGGGGAAATAAGGTTTTAAAATCTTTGAATTGGTCGATGGGTGAAGATGAAAACTGGGCAGTTATAGGAAATAACGGTACCGGTAAGACCACTTTTATGAGGTTGATTTTTGGTGAACTCATTCCGGTTTATGGAGGAGAGGTGCGCTGGTTTGGTAATAACCAAATATCCCCGCTCTCAGAGGTAAGAAAGAAGATTGGATACGTGTCTGCAGAATATCAAAGTAGTTATGATCGTCCGGCGCTTGGTTGGGAAGTCGTGGCCTCAGGCCATTTTTCTTCAATTGGGTTGCATGAAGAGGTAACATCCCGGCAAAAAGAAGCGGCCTTCAAATCTATGAATTACCTCGGCATCGAGTATTTAAGTAACACTTTTTACCACCAGATGTCTTATGGGGAAGCGAGAAGAATCCTGCTGGCTCGCGCTATGGTTCGCCGGACGCGACTGTTGATTTTGGATGAACCTTGTTCTGGATTGGATGTTCCCACTCGAGAAACTTTTCTCGAGTCTCTTGAAAAATTGGCAAAAAAACGGACACAGATGATCTACGTTACGCACCGTATAGAAGAAATAATGCCTTTTTTTACCCACGTTTTATATTTGAAAAACGGTAAAGTTTTTAAACAGGGCAGAAAAGAGACAATGATGAATTCACAAACTCTCTCCAAGGTCTTGGGTTGCTCGGTAATGGTCAAGGAAAACGCTAGCCGCTTTTATTCGGCTATCTGTCCAAGAAGGTAGATAAATACTGCGTCTTCCTCGGTAGTTAGGATTTATGGTAAAATTAAAAAACTATCATTGAGGAATTTATAGTATGCGATTTTCGGGTTTGCTGATTTTGATCTTTTGGTTAGGGTCGGTTACGAATACTTGGTCCTTGAATGCGGAGCAATGGTTTGGGGAAGGTAACCGATTGAGCTCTCAAGGAAAGTTTGAGGAAGCTGCTGAGGCTTATCAAAAATCGATTGAACAGAATCCCTTAGCGCCAGTAGCACATTATAATTTGGGGATTGCTTATAAAAATTTGCGTCAATGGGACAGCGCAGCAAGTGTTTTAGAAAAAGCGGTAGGGTTGGCGCCGACCAATTTAGATATCCGTCTTACTTTGGGAAATGTTTATAATATGCAGGAACGCTGGAAAGACGCGATCAGTCAACTCAATATTGTGGTTCACCGGCAGCAAAACGATGCTCAGGCGCATGGTAATCTTGGTTGGGCTTATTACAATTATAAAGACGGGCCGCCCTTTAAGCAGATGGTCATTCTAAACCTTTCTAAAGCGGTGGAGTTATTTGGAAAGCAGAACCAGCCGCAGGCTGCTGAAGCAACACGAAAAATCCTTGAAGAAGCGAAATTAAAATTTGGCTATCCAGCCGCCATTCCATAAACAGTAATTTGAGTAAGAGGAGAAAATGGGCAACGCAATTAAAGTCACAACCACACGCAGCGAAAATACGCTAATGTTTGCTGTTAAAGACGCCTTGCTACCTTATGGTAAAAGTATTCCTCTTTCGCAACCAGGAGCGGCAAAACTTCATCCTGTGGCCGAGGTATTAATGGCGGTCCCTGGTGTAGACAGTGCGTGGATCATGGGCAATGAAATCATGGTTACTAAAAAAGTGGATGAAAGATGGGCAACAGTAAAATCCCGAGTTATTGAAGCCATTCGCAAGTCTTTATTGAAAGCTTAAAGCTCTACTTGTTTTTACCGACGCGCGCTAAAAAATTCTTTAAACACTTTTATTAGCGGTAGGTGGTCATTTGCTCCCGCCATTTCTCGTATGGAGTGCATTGATAGCATTGGATTTCCAACATCCACGGTACGGATGCCTAAATTTGATCCTGTAATAGGACCGATTGTGCTGCCACATCCTAAATCCGTTCTTACTACGAATTTTTGCACTGGAACCCCGACCTTTTTGCAAATCGTCTCAAACCATGCGCCAGAAACCCCTTCCGTCGCATATCTTTGGTTGGAATTACTTTTGATAACAGGCCCGCTATTTAATATCGGCATGTGGTTCGCGTCATGTTTTTCAGTGTAATTTGGGTGTACAGCGTGCGCCATATCTGCGGAAATAAAAAAAGAATTTGCCATAGACCTGAAAAATATTTCTCTTGAATTTTCAGAATACAGAGCCAAACGCTCTAAAACGTTTTTCAGGAAGGGCGATCCGGCACCCTGAGCAGAATCACTGCCGACTTCTTCGTGGTCATAAAACGCAATGGCACGGGTCATTGGGTCTTTAGTTTTTGATTCGGTCAAGGCCGTCAAGGATGCATGACAGCTTGCAAGATTATCTAGCCTGCTAGAGAAAATAAATTCGCCATACGCCCCTCCTATCGATGCAGGTTGTGTGTCATAAAGAGAAAGTTCCGTGTTTAAAATATCTGAAGGGCGACATTTTAATTTTTTTGCTATCATTTTTTCGAGTAAACCCTCAGTAGTATTCTTTTTTCCTACTAGTGAAATAATGGGGGGCAAATGATTTTGTTTGTTAAGAACCAATCCTTTTTCGTTTACATCTCTATTGAGGTGAATGGCCAATTGAGGAATTCGTAGCAAGGAGTCATTGAATCGAATCAATTTGGATAGCGGCTGTTTCTTCCCTTTAATAATGGCGCGTCCTGCTATTGCCAAATCTCTATCTGTCCAAGTGGACAGGAGAACTCCCCCATAAACTTCAACACCGAGTTGCAGGTATCCGTTTTTGGCGTATGTGGGGTTGGGTTTGAGTTTCAGATTAGGACTGTCTGTGTGTGCTCCTATTATTTTGAACCCACTCGCGTCTTGAGCTTTCATCCCAACTATAAATGCAATAATGGAAGAACCATTTCTAGTGAGAAAATATTTTCCATTTGGAGTAAGCTTCCATGAACTGGTTTCTTTGAGTTCGGAGTAACCTTTATGAAATAAAAGATGTTTCATTTCATCTACCGCATGAAATGGCGTGGGGGATCGATCAATAAAATTTAGCAGGTCTTTAATATTTTTTCGTTCCTTACTCATGGATATCTCCGAACAAAATTATTTTGTCTTCTAGTTGCTTTACCATCTAGGTGAATTTTTTTAGCTGATTCTTAAAAAACCTGAAAAAGTCTTAAAAATCAATTGTTTCTCATCTTAGTATTTTTTGAAACAAAAAAATAGATTTAAAAAGTTAGTTTTAGAAATTTTTTTAATTTAGTACAATAGGGCTTTAATTTTGCGGAGTCAAATGCCAATGGGCTTATTGATTAATGCGGATTTCAATAAAAAACTAGATATTAAGCTTTACCGTTTTGATCCTAAAATTAAAGATTCCAAATATCATGCCGAAATTTTTTCGGAAATGTTTGGCAAGTTTCCTCAATTTAAGGCGCATGTCGCAGCGTACATTGAAAGGAATTATTGCTTTGTTGTCAACGATGAAGACCATGCAGATCCTAATACCCTCCTCAATACTTTACAGCCTGAAGAAGTTCGAAGATTGAACGAGTGGATTCTCATTCGTAATCAACCAGGTAGATTAGCGCGCTAAAGTTTTGAGATTGATCTCAAAACTCTAATAAAACTTTATAAAATTTAATATCAAAATCCAAAAATAAGGATTGATTCAATTTAGCTCAAATGAGAGTATCCTAAAGGATTTCAGCAATCCTTCTATCCTAAAAAAAATTAATATTATCAACATCTTTCCCGTTGAACCTCGAATGAAAAAAAAACTCATTTCGATTTTTGATTATCGAGAACTTTTTGTTAATTTACGCTATCTAAGAAAACTGAGGTTTTCTAGAAAAGAGAAAATTCCTTTTAGAATTAAAAGAAGATATGGAAGGAACGAGTTAGAAACATTTGTTTCAGATTTCTGGAATGGAGGTTATGTTTATCTGGAGACGGGGGATTATTTATATCTTCCCTCTATACAAGAGATGAATGTATTTTGGAAGCTAAAGGAACCCTATATCCCAGAACAGATTATAGAAAAATTCAGCAGCCCTGGAAGTACCGTTATGGATGTTGGGGCAAATATTGGAGAATGGACTCTTCGTATGGCAAATAAAGTAGGACCCAAGGGGCGGGTTTTTTCATTCGAACCAATTCCAATAATAAACCAGTCATTAAAAAAAACACTGCGTGTCAACAATCTTTTTCAAGTTGTTTTATCTCAAGTAGCTCTGGATAATTGTTCGGGAGATTCTAAGTTCACCATTCCACTCGATAAGGATGACCGTGCCATTCATGGAGAATCCAGATTGGGTACAGAAGAGGGCAATTGGAATATTTTTTCGGAAGTAGGAAAAACAAAGACCATAAAGGTGAAAACCTTTACTCTTGATCAGTTTGCCTCAGAAAAATCTGTTGAACGATTGGACTTTGTAAAAATCGATGTAGAAGGAAAAGAACTCCGTGTTCTTGAAGGGGGGAAAGAAACTTTTTCTCGCTTTACTCCTGCTTTAATTCTTGAGGTTGGATGTGAAGAAGAAAGCGATCGTAAACAAATTACTGACCTTTTGCGCTCTTGGAACTATGAAATTGCAGGTATTGTTGTAGCACATGGGATTATTGAAATAGGTTGGGAACAATATATTACCTTGGATAATCCATTCATTAAAAAATATCCCTCCAATGTCCTATTTCTGGAAAATCATTCTTAATAAAAGTCGAATATTTTTTGAGCTGGTATGCGATAGTTAATACAGATTGTTTGCTGTTAGCCGCCGATTGCATGCATAGCTCGGGTGGGTCGTTCGAAATCATCTAGATTAATTTTATGGCCTGGTTCTTTAACAAGGACTGCCTGATTGATCGTTTCAATGATGGTTTTATCAGTGGCCCCTGATCGGATCAGTTCTTTGAGGTTGGTTTCCTGTGTTGAGAAAAGGCAAGTTCTTAGCTTTCCATCCGCGGTCATACGAATTCGGTTGCAGTGGTCGCAAAAAGGGTTACTGACTGCTGTAATAATCCCTATTTTACCCTTGCCGTCGGCAAAGTTGTATTCACTGGCTGGACCGATCTCCAGAGAGTTATCTATCGGGACAAGTTCATAATTCTCTTTAATCATGTCAACGATTTCGTGGCCGAATAACACTTTATTGCGCTCCCACACCTTATCGGAATCTAAGGGCATGAACTCAATGAAACGGATTTCGAAACCATCCGAGCGACCCATTTCAATTAGGCTCATTATTTCTGTTTCTGAAAAGTTGCGCACTGCAACGGCATTTATCTTTATGGATTTAAAGCCGACTTTGCGAGCAGTGTCTAAGCCGTCAAGAACAGATTGAAGACAATCGCGGCGATTGACATCACGAAACTTATCTGGATCAAGCGCATCGAGACTGACATTTAATCTTTTTAGGCCCGCATCTTTGAGGCTTTGTGCTTGGTCTTTTAAAAAATATGCGTTGGTGGTCATGGCGATGTCATCAATGCCATCTACTTCATTCAACATTTTAATTAGCGCAGGAAGGTTTTTCCTCATTAAAGGTTCGCCACCTGTCAATCTAAGACGATTGATTCCCATACCAGACACGATCTGTGCCACTCGTTGTATTTCTTCAAAAGAAAGCAAATTGCTTCTATCCATGAATTCAACGTTATCCGCTGGCATACAGTAGGTGCATCGAAAATTACAGCGATCGGTCACCGAAATACGCAGATTAACAATTGTTCTACCCATTCCATCAATGAGTTGGGGTCTGGATGTTTTTGATGTTGTATTCATTAAAACCTTTTGTCCTATCCTTGCTAAAATTAGAAGAGTAGGCCTTTATTGTTTTATGTATATTAAATTATAACTTTTTTATTCCATTTATGTATAGGATTTGTTTGAATTATCCAAAATACCTGAAAATTGATAAAATCCCGTTGGTACCGATAACCATAAATATTCTAGCTTTTAAAGGGATAATTGTGACAAAAGGAAGAAAAATAAAGAACTTTCGATAGTTGGTAGCATCAAAAAATTGTAGCAAAGGTATAAATTGATATATAATTAAGAGTGAACCCAGAATTTGATTTTTGAGGGTGTTGTCTTATTTAAAGTTCAATTAATTATTAAAAAATAAGGGTTTAACTAGTGACTGTCATAGAAGAAAAATATTCCGCGAATTTTGAGGAAGTGGCAGCAAATATCAAACACCGTGGTGCTTATTACCAAGAAGATGCCGCAGAAAAGGGCATGGCTTTAATTGAAGCCAAGTATAAGGATACAAAAATATACTGGCTGGCTGATGTGAAGGAAGATCGTATTTTCAGTGCCCGTTTTTTTGCATACGGCGGAAAGGTCTCTTTAGTGGTAGCAGAAACTCTTTGTAGAATGGTGGAAGGCCTGACAGTCGATGAAGCCTGTTCACTTATGAAGTCTGATGTGGATGCAAAGCTTCGTGATAACCCTGATGTGTCATCAGTACCTGAGTCGAAAAAAAAAGCTTTTGATATCATTGATGAGATATTAAAACTGGTTAAAGACCAATATCCTTCAGCTAAGGGTGTTGCCGTTGCCAGTGCTTCAATAAATAAAGAGGATTTCAAGTCGACAACCGAGTTAAATATGGTAGCTCAAGCATGGCTGGGGCTGACACTGGAAGAGCAAAGAGAACAGATAGAATTGGTTTTGGATGAGCATATTCGTCCGGCATTGATGAACGATGGTGGTAATGTCCAATTATTGGATGTTACGGATGGTGAAAAAGTGCTGGTTCAATATCAAGGTGCTTGCGGCAGTTGCGGGTCGTCCCTTGGAGCCACTTTATCTTTTATGGAATCTACATTACGTAAACATATATACAACGAAATTAACGTTGTGCCGCAGGTATAACATGGAGAAATATTATGAGTGACGAACAAAACTCCGTCTCCGATTTATTAGAAGACAATCAATATAAGTACGGATTCACGACTGATGTTGAATCAGAAACTTTTGCCAA
>CAZMXD010000035.1:0-12941 GCA_964570185.1 uncultured Nitrospina sp.
TTGCATTGTAAAAGATATTCCAATTCAAGATTGGGTTAAACTTGCTGTAACCAGAGCTCGATTGTCTGAAACACCAGTTGTGTTCTGGTTGAACAAAAACAGAGGACATGACGCAGAATTAATCAAAAAATTAGACATCTACCTAAAAGACCATGATACGAATGGATTAGATATTGAAATTATGGCTCCAATAGATGCCATGAAACATTCTTTGCAACGCGCGAAAGAAGGTAAAGATACAATTAGTGCCACGGGTAACGTTCTTCGTGATTATCTGACCGACTTATTCCCGATTCTCGAGTTGGGAACCAGCGCCAAAATGCTGTCCATTGTTCCACTGATTGCAGGAGGCGGTCTTTTTGAAACAGGAGCAGGTGGCTCTGCTCCTAAGCATGTTCAGCAGTTTGTTAAAGAAGGACATCTGAGGTGGGAGTCTTTGGGCGAATTTTTGGCCCTTTCTGAATCTCTTGCTCATTTAAGCAGGTTCAAAAACAACCCAAAAGCACAGGTGTTGGCTGATACATTAGATCGTGCAACAGGAAAATTAATGGAAAATAAAAAATCACCTGGTCGTAAGGTAGGCGAGTTGGATAACGCAGGCACTCATATTTATGAAGCTCTTTATTGGGCTAAAGAATTGGCAGCTCAAGATGACGATTCGGAACTTAAAGCAAAATTTGGGCCCGTCGCGGAACAACTTGAAGCCAAATTGGATACCATTATAGGTGAATTGAATGCAACCAATGGCCAATCTATGGATATCGGTGGCTACTATCGAACGGACCCAGAAAAAGTCGCCAAGGCGATGCGTCGTAGTGCAACTTTCAATTCAATTTTGGACAGCTTGAATTAATTAACCCGCTGGACACGTTGGAGTTTTTGGAGCTCCCTTTTGGGGGCTCCAATAAAAACCTCAGCGAATAACAAGTCAAACCTTAATTCAGGTTTGCTTTTATATGAGGAACCGCTATGTCAAGCGCAAGAAAAAAAATCACAGTTGTGGGAGCAGGTCAAGTCGGGTCCACCGTTGCCCAGTTAACCGCTTATAAAAACCTTGGCGATGTAGTTATCATAGATATTGTGGAGGGGGTCCCACAAGGCAAAGCTTTGGATCTGCAGGAGTCAAGTTGTCTTCAGGTATTCGACAGCCTAGTAACGGGAACCAATGATTATAAAGATACTGCCAATTCGGATATCGTGGTCATTACTGCAGGTCTGCCTCGAAAACCAGGTATGAGCCGTGAGGACCTTCTTGCCACTAACGCCAAAATTGTACAATCGGTGACCGAGCAAGTCATGGAGCATTCCCGAGATCCTATTATAATCGTTGTATCCAATCCGTTGGATGCCATGGTTTATATGGCTAAAAAAACTGGCAACCTGCCAAAAAATAAAATCATTGGCATGGCTGGGGTGCTCGATTCAGCACGTTTGCGGACTTTTGTTTCGCTCGAATTAGGTTGTTCTTTAGTTGATGTCGATGCAATGGTGCTTGGCGGACATGGCGATTCTATGGTTCCTCTTCCTCGTTATACTTCCGTCTCAGGGATATCAATCACTGAATTGATGACCAAAGAGCAGATTGACCGTGTGGTAGAACGAACACGAAAAGGCGGTGCGGAAATCGTCTCTCTGTTAAAAACTGGCAGTGCTTTCTATGCTCCTGGTGCCTCAGTAGTAAAAATGATTGAAGCTATTTTGCAAGACAAACGTCGCATTCTGCCATGTACCGCTTATCTTGAGGGGGAATATGGCTGGAACGGAATTTTCTTTGGAGTGCCCGTAATGATGGGCATTAATGGGATAGAAAAAGTTATCGAATTAAATATGACAGAAGAAGAGAAGGCCGCTCTGGACAAATCAGCTCAAGATGTTAAAAAGACCTGCGATGAAATCGATGCAATTCTGGCTGGATAGAAGCATGTATGAGAGCTGATTTGTTGCCAGCATGACCATGCTCAAAGTCAAAGCTCTTGGCTCAACTGCTATGGCTTAAGTGCCTGCGTAATTTCAAACTTTTCATAAGCGCTGGTCCCCGTTGGTCGACCATCACATTCCAATGGAATAGATTTCCAAAACTCTTTGTGCGCTTTCCACCTTGGGTCCGATTCATCACTCTGATCATCGGGAGTGCATACACGCCAAACAACCCCTTCCAGTTTTTCTTTTGAAATATCGAAGGTTATGAAATGGTTCATTAATGTTCTTTTGGCCAAAGCATGAAAAACATCTTTAGGTGCACTGCGTTTCTCATTTTTTTGTAGATCGGCAAAAGGCCTCAAATAGGCTCCGCCTCCCCCTGAAACAATATGCATGGTTCCTTCACCGCTATGATATTTTCCAGATTCTGATCTAGCAACTGTGAATTTACCTTGCTCAACCTGGCCTGTAGGATGAAAACGTTCGTAGGAATGTTGATTGCCAGATAAAACAATGTCGGCCTTTAACGCATTCAATTGCTTAAAGACTGTGTTGCGCTTGTCTAGATACCAAGTGGTGGTGATTGCGGGTTCGTGAACAGCAAGAATAACCCAAAACCCTTTATCCCGGGCTTCTTTGATACGCGGTTGCAGCCAAGGAGTCGGATCTTCCCAAGGATAGTTGTTAATAATACCGATTAAGACATTGCCGACCACTCGCGTCCCCTCCAAGGCTCGAAGACCTGGTGTGTCGAATCCTGAATCAAGAGGGTCAATTTTATTCCAACACCCTGAAGCTTTAGGCTTCGATTTTTTGGGTGGTAAATCATTATCCCCCGCTACAAATAGTTTTAACGGATAAGGATCAGATAAAGTCTCTTTGATTTCTTTTATATATCGATCCGGACAGGACTTAGGAAAAAACTCAGACTGATAAACAAAGTCGCCCAGATGCAATAAGAAGTCAGCATTGGTTTGGCGCATTGCTTTTTGCACTGCCCTAAAACCTGGAGCATATGCCCTTTCACCCGTTCCCGTATCACCCACTATAACAACCCGCATCGAATTGTTCTTCGGAAAAGGAACCAACACTTTTTTAATACCATCACTTGTTTTTGTACTTGAAGCTCCTTCCCCAATGGAGTAACTCACCAAGAAGGCAAGAGAAAGAAGAAAAACTATTTTTACCGCAAACCATTTCATGGTCAATTCAACCCTTCTGGTAAAGTCTCAATGTAAACCTTTATTTCATCTCGAACCCTTCGGTAATGGGCCAGAGCCTCTTTTTCAGTCTTTGCCGTTTGCGCTAGTTTGGGTGGGTCATCAAACCCGCGATGCACTACTGTGGTAGAACAAGAAAAAACTGGGCAGTTTTCATCGGCATGTCCACAAACGGTAATAACAACATCGAAAGGAATGGTTTCTATCTCCTCGATACGCTGAGATTTCTGCTGGGTGATGTCCACCCCTTCTTCCCGCATGACTTTTACCGCATTAAGATTGAGGCCATGCGCTTCAATTCCGGCCGAAAACGGTTGAATGGAATCACTTTTTAAATGCCGCGCCCAACCTTCCGCCATTTGGCTGCGACAAGAATTTCCCGTACACAAAAATAAAACTTTCATTTTATTCCCCATAATCTCCAGACTATCATCCAGAAGGGTTCTAGGCAACAAGGGGGTGCTTTGAAATAATATTAACAATTCAAACTGATATTCAATATAGACTCATTTTAAAATTTAGATGCCAAATCATTACATTACCTGAAGCGATTCTCCTCACGTTGGTCGAAGCGATGGAGGCCGCATTTCCGGGCGATTTTTTCTACAGTTGCTAACTCTTGTGAATGCGGACGGCGATTGATCTCCTGATATTTTATTTCGCTCACTTTTCCTGCAGGGAAATACTGTGCCATGATGTTTAAATAAGTGTCAGCAGATATTTCTTTTGACAAATACTCCATTATATTTTCTGCATCTTCCAAACCATCTGGCATAACTAGATGACGCAGCAGAACACCGCGTTTGGCGAGTCCATTTTCGTCAAGAACAAGGTCGCCTACCTGTCTATGCATTTCTTTGATCACGGTGCGGGCAGTTTCTGGGTAATCTTTGGCTTTCAAGTATTTTTGTGATCTCTCGTTACTCCAATACTTAAAGTCGGGCATATAAATATCGACAATATCCTCCATCATTTGCATGCTTTCCATCGAATCATAGGCACCAGTATTATAAACCAGCGGCAAACGTAATCCCATCTGTACTGCCAGTGGTAGAGCTTCGAGAATTTGTGGAACCACATGTTCAGGAGTAACAAAGTTGATGTTGTGACAGCCCTGGTTTTGTAAATCGAGCATCATACCTGCCAAATCTTCTGGGCTAACTTCAATACCATCTCCATCCTGACTGATATCGTAGTTCTGGCAGAAAACACATTTTAAATTACAAAGAGAAAAGAAAATGGTTCCGCTACCATTTCTACCGCGTAAACAGTCTTCTTCTCCATAGTGTGGAGCATAACTACCGACACGAGCTTTTCGCCCAGTTTGGCAAACAGAATGCTCATTGTTTAGTCGATTCACTTCGCAATCCCGAGGACATACTTTACAGTTTGCCAGCGAACGCAGTGCTTGGCGTGAACGACGATAAAGTTCGCCGCTATTGAAGAGCTTTATATAAGCTGGTTCAAAGTCTTCGGATTGGGTTTTAAATGACTTGATTTTCATACCCGTTTAAGTAAATAAGCTTGGTCAATTGCGCTCACCAGTAATGCTAACGAACCTCAGTTAAAGGCTCAATGTTCTATTTTAGCTTAACGGGCTTTGATAGGTATTGTCGGCTTGATTTTCGTTTAATTTTCGTCTAGCATAAGCGAAACAATAAGCTATTTTAACTTTAAGGGTATTTAACCTATTGCTTTCGGGAAATTGCCGGCAAAAGGAGATTAAGCCATGCATCTTACCAAGCGTCAGCGGGAAATCTATGATTACCTGAAGGATCATATCCGAAGTCGGGGATATGCGCCTAGCATCGTCGAGATAGGTAAGCAATTTCATCTCAGTTCTCCTGCAACAGTACACAAACACCTTACGCATTTGGAAGAAAAAGGGTTGATCCGTAAACAACAAAACTTAAGCCGTGCCATTGAAATTGTGCCAGCATCGGGTAATACCTTGTCGTATCACGTACTGGGAGAAATTGCCGCAGGCAAACCTATAGAAGCTCTTGATCGACGAGAGGTAGTTGACCTATTGCCCGATGCGGGAGACAAAGATGTTTTTGTTTTGCGCATCAAAGGCAATTCCATGATCGGAGACCATATCCAAAACGGAGACTATGTGATTGTAGAGAGACGAAATGTAGCTGAGAATGGAGAAACAGTGGTGGCATTAATTGATAACGATCAGGCAACCCTCAAACGCTTCTATCGCGAGGGAGATCGGATACGTCTGCAACCCTCAAATCCGGATATGAAACCTATCTTTGTTAGAGAAGGTGACTTCGCTATTCAAGGCGTTGTCATTAGCGTGCTCAGAAAGTTTGACCGTTAATAATGAAAAATAATTCAAACCTTGTTGTAGGTTTAAAAAAAATTTGAGTGCCATAAAAAATCCGGACCTGTCACCTGCGGAGGTACTCCATATAGATATGGACGCGTTTTTCGTGTCTGTCGAAGAAATTCTCGATCCATCTTTAAAAGGCAGGCCTGTTGTAGTAGGAGGCATTGATAATCCAGCCACCCATGAGGAAAATGATGCTATAGCTCCTCAAGCCAAGAAACCATTTGTTCTCGTAAACAAGCCATTATCAGTTTCCTCCCTCACTAGGGGTGTGGTTGCTGCGGCATCTTATGCGGCAAGAAAATATGGCATTCACTCTGCCATGCCAATCTCTAGAGCCAAACGGCTTTGTTCACACGCTATTTTTTTACGTGGTTCGTACCGACTCTACAGCGAATATTCGGCTAAAGTATTCGATATTCTAAGAGGGTATTCCCCTCTGGTTGAACCTGTATCTATCGATGAAGCTTTTATCGATTTAACAGGCTGCGCAAAGTTACACGGTCCAGTTCTCAAAGCAGCGGAAACGATTCGCAATGAAATTAAAAATCGGTTGGGACTCAATGCCTCCATTGGTATTGCATCCAACAAGCTTATGGCAAAAATAGCTTCCGCCTACTGCAAACCTAACGGAATGCTGTGGATAGCTCCAGGTAGCGAACAACGATTTCTAGCGTCTCTTCCTATAAAATGCATTCCAGGGATCGGACCAAAAGGCGTTACCCGGTTGAATCGCATAGGTGTTCAAACTGCAGGTGATCTTGCGTGCTTGCCGCTCGAATTGCTTGAAGAAATTTATGGGAAATGGGGAGCATCACTTTACCGTAAAGCAAGAGGGATAAGTAAAAGTCCCGTCATTGCGGAAACCGAAGATCCGCTTTCAATCAGTCGCGAAACCACTCTCAACACAGACTCTATTGACCCGCTGTTTCTCGAGTCAACACTCAGCTATCTAACAGAAAAATCTGCGGCGCAACTTCGCCTTAGCAAATTGTTTGCCAAGACTATCACGTTAAAATTAAGATACTCTGATTTCAAGACAGTGACCCGATCGCAAACTCTCAGCTCGCCGACAGCAGCCGATTACAAGCTTTTTGAGACTGCTACGAAATTGTTCCGCAACATTTTCAACGGCAAGATACGGGTGCGTCTGATTGGAATTTCCCTCACTTCTTTAACTGCGTATCCTTACCATCAGGAAAATTTGTTCGATCCGAAAGGCGGCAAACGCTGGGACGAGCTTTATCATGGCATCGATCAAATCCGAAAAAAATATGGTTTCAATTCGATTCTTCGAGCGGCTAGCTCTGGCAAAATCAGAGACAAATAAATTAGAACAGGATGTAGAGAAGCGATATCATCACTTTTTTAAAAATATTTTTATCACTCCAAAATGAATCTAAAAAATATTAGAAAAGAGTTTCCCGTCACGGAGGAAATTATTTTTTTCGATCATGCAAGGGTAGCCCCTTTGCCAGAACGAGTGAGAAAAGTGGTGAATGCATTTATCAACGATGCGACTCGATTTGGTACCGCCCACTACGAAACTTGGATGCTAGAGTTGGAGCAAACTCGAAAAAAATTTGCACAACTCATCAATGCTAATCTGAATGAAGTAGCTTTTGTTAAAAATACTTCGGAAGGTATCTCTATGGTCGCAAATGGTTTCGACTGGCAACCTGGTGATAATGTGGTCATCCCCGATATTGAGTTTCCTTCCAATGTTTATCCTTGGTGGAATCTGAAAAAGAGGGGTGTTGAAACTCGCATGGTTAAGGCTGTTGAAGGTAAAGTGCTGTTCGATGATCTGATCAAGCAAATCGACAGCAGGACACGGATACTTTCCATCAGTTCGGTACAATGCAATACCGGGTTTCGAAGCGACCTAAATCGCATAGGAACTTTCTGTAAAGAAAAAGGGGTCCTATTTTTTGTCGATGCAATACAGAGTCTCGGTGTGCTTCCTATGGATGTTAAAAAAGACAATATCGATTTCCTGTCAGCAGATGGACATAAGTGGATGCTAAGCATTGAAGGACTGGGTGGATTCTATATTTCCCAGGAGGCGGTAGATAAAATTCACCCTGTCACTATGGGATGGGGAAACGTTATTAATGCTGAGAATTTTATGAATTATGATTTTACTCTGAAAAAAGATGCTAAAAAATTTGAGGAGGGAACACCTAACACAATCAGTATCCACGCTTTTGGAGCGGCTTTGGGATTGCTACTAGAAACAGGTATAAAAAATATTGAAAAACGCGTGATAGGTCTTGGCGATTGCATCATCAATGAATTAAACCAGCGGAATTTTAAAATTTACAGTTCCACCCAATTGGCGGAACGCTCTGGAATTATCTCGTTTGTTCTAAATCAAGACGTCAATCAGCTGTACTCGTTTATGCTGGAGAATAAAGTCAAACTTACAGTACGCGATGGGTTGGTACGCTTTTCCCCACATTTTTATAATCACGAAGACGAAATTTTAAAAGTTTTTGATCTGTTGGATTGGTACTTAAAAAAATAGAATCTATTACAATTTAGTAATTCTATACTCCAGACAACCGTATAACTAAACTTTTCAATTTTTCTTTTGTTTCAATGTCGCGAGCAAGTTTGACTGCATCTTCTCTGGTATTAAACCGGTCTACCTGAACATGGTAGATTTTTTTGACATCACGAGTGATGAAGGTATCATAGCCTTTCTTATTTAATAACCGCTCCATCTTCTTGGCATAGGTTTTATTTTTATAAGCCCCCACCTGAATCGTATATACCGTCGGGTCAAGCTTTTTCAAGGTAGGTATTCCCGATTGATTCGTTTGGTTAAGGTTCGTGGCCTCGGCTGGGATGGACTCATCGGAAAAATCATGCGACTCTGCCTCTTCGTCGAGAACCAGAGCTTCTTGCCATTCGGCTTTAAGCTTTTGTAATTCCTTAATTTTTTTTAAGTCTTTGGTAGCTTTTTTAGCAATTACTGGTTTGTCAAATTGGTTGTCTTTATCTGCCTTGCTGGGTTTTTTTATCAAAGCTGTTAGTTTATCTAACATGTTAGAGGTCATACGACTCAAATTAAATTTGTTTGTAACCAGCTCGATCGGCGCAAAAACAGCTGCGGTAATTCCTGTAGGAATTTTACCCATGCCCGCAATGTCCTGTTCTGTTTGTTCTGCTCGCCAAAGAATTTCTCCGTTTCTTGTGTCTACCATTTCAATGGAAACACCCAATTCAATGGACGAATGAACAATAAAATATGACCGATCAACTTTATTAATACGGCCAAAAACAATCGCATCCACCCCCAAAATTTCACCAAATTTCATGGGATTAATAGTCAGGAAATTGGAAGGGTCCGTTAAATTATTTTGTTTTAAAAGGTCATCTACGACATAACGTTCTAATAATCTGAAATTTGATTGTTTTAGATTGGCATACAACCCTTGGCGAAACATTTTTGCCATGTCTTTTTGCCCGGGGTCACTCGTCTCTATAGGGAGAATCGCCACCGTGTGATTTTTCGAAAGGACCTTCAAGTTGCCCGAAACCTTGGTTTGCAAATCAGTAGCACAAGAGGCAACTGTTAAGGCTAACAAACCAATCAAGAAACTTTGCGAAAATTTGCTGTAAAGATTGTTACGCATAAATTAGTTGAGGGATGACTTTTCAATCTGAGCCATTCCATTTTTATAAAATCGTTTACCCTCTAAACCTTGCAAGTTTCTTAAAGTTCCAATTATTAGGGCACTCGATATTTCGTCTGTTTCCTGTACAACATAACTTCCTGAATACATCCCTGGGTTTATCTCTCTTAATGGAATATTTGATTTCCAACTTCCAATTCCAAATGTACCCTTTAAGCCAGGATCGCCTTTGAGATTTACATAGATCCGGTCTTTAGGCTTAAGTTTTTGATTCGGTTTTAGGTTGGTTTCTATACTTATAATTTTGGGCAATCGCACTCCCCCTTGCCAAATGTCAGCAGGATCAGGAATTTCTTTTATCACACCGATTGAAAACATCTCGGCGGTTTTAAAAAGAGCGTGATGAACTTTTGCGTTCTCCATTTGATCTTGAATGATTTCCACAATGGTTGGAGAAAAAATTCCAGAATAAGTTCTTTCGGTGTGGTCAGTTTCCCAAAGAATTTCACCTGTTCTCAAATCAACCATTTCTAGTCTGCCTTTAATGGAAGTTTCTGCGTGAATTCCACCTGTAAAATTACTAGTGTCGAGAACCCGACCTTTAATAACCGCATCCACACCGAGGATATCTTTCAGCCTTTCTGGACTAAGTTCCAGAACTTTCTTGAATTTTTTCATTCCAGCCGCCTGTAGTTTTTTATCCACAGTTTCCAATGGCATATCCAAATAACCCAAATAGCTAAAGTAATTGAAAAAGCATTTTCGAAAAACTCTGTGCACAGAAATACCTTTTGGTGTAGGACCAGCAAGGGTAAAAGGTAAAATGGCCACAGTTTTGGGGTGGATATTGGGATGATTGAGATTTTTGCGGACTTTCACTTCAACTGTTCCGCAACCGCCTATAAACACGCTCAATAGAACAGTAAAAAAGAATATTTTTCGCAGAAAAAAGTTTTGACTCACGCTGATCCCGTTTAATATAAATTATTGATTAAATTGATTTTTTTCCGATTATCGGGATACTCCCACTATATGAAATCACCCTAAATTTGTCAATATTTTAAAAAATTCGTTTTAATATTTTGCAAGAAAGAGAAGGTAAATTAGCTAAAATAAACAAAAAAGTATAAAAAACCTTAACCAAAGCCTTTTAAAGAGGAAGTTGCCTATGCTGTTCTTAACGGTCTCATTTTTTACCTGATAAGTTCTAATTCGCAGCAATTGCGCCATTTAAAATAAAACAGCCGAAAATCTTTGAAGGTAATTTATTGATAATTTTAAATCGACATCCTAGTGCATTTAGGGTGCTTGATTGAAAAGGGTATATTTGGTAGAGTTGCCGACTATTAAGGATGAATTTAACTTTGAGGTTAGTAATGATCAAAAAAATATTGTCAGGATGGGCTGTCCTTTTATTTTGCCTTTTTAGTCTTACTGGAAAAGTTTTTGCGGGAACAGAAATCACCTCAGAGCTAAAAAAGACCATTGATAAAGTAATCGCAATAGTCTCTGATCCGAAAATGAAGAAAAACCCATCTTTAAGAAGAGAACAGCTTCGAGAAACAATAGGGGTTCGTTTCAATTATAAACAGATGGTCATGCGCTCTTTGGCAAAAAACTATAAAAACAGATCTGATAAGGAGCGCAAAGAGTTTACAGGGTTGTTCAAAAAGCTTCTTGAGAATTCATACGCAAGCAAAATCGAAAATTATCAGGACGAAACGATCAAATATGTCAATGAGCAGGTTAAGGGGAAATATGCTCTGGTAAATACTGAAATTGTCCGCAAAGATGGCACCATCAATGTGGATTATAAGCTTATAAATGAAAATGGCAAATGGACAGTTTATGATTTCGTAATAGAAGAAGTCAGTCTTATACGTAATTACCGCTCCCAGTTTACAAAGATTATTAAAACCGAATCTTATGGAGCCTTGGTTTCTAAATTGAGCAAAAAAATTAAAGACCTTGAATCGAATCAGAATAAAGACTCTGAAAATCTTTAAGGCTTCTCTTGATAAAAAGTTCCGCACCCACCCGTATTGATCTGGCAGGGGGGACCCTAGATATCTGGCCATTACATCTTTTTTTTGGCAATTCCCCTACCGTCAATGCAGCCATTGATCTCTACGCTACGGTTGAAATAACTTCTAGAAAAGATAAACGAATTGTTCTTAGGTCTCAGGACTTGAAATTAGAAGATTCCTTTTCTTCTATTAATGCCCTTCCAGAGAATCACCCTTTGGAGTTATTGACTAGAACTGTGAAGTTTTATGCTCCGAAATCAGGATTAGAAATTTCTACACATTGTCAAGCCCCACAAGGTTCTGGAATCGGGGGTTCATCGGCCTTGAATATTGCATTGCATGGTGCGCTAAACAAGTTTGTGGGCAAGAAATACAACAAGCAAGAAATAATCGAAATTGCCAGGAATATAGAAACACAGGTCATCGGCGTTCCAGCGGGATGCCAAGATTATTTTCCAGCTATGTATGGTGGATTCAGGGCAGTCAAACCAGGGTTTATAAGAATAGACACCGAAGCTCTTCCTGTAAAAACCAAAGAACTAACTCGGTATTTCATCCTATGCTATACTGGAAAACCAAGAAATTCTGGAATCAATAACTGGGAGGTCACAAAAAAAGCTTTAGATGGTAACAAGAAAGTGATTCGGAATTTAAATACTATCAGTAACTGCGCCTTAAAAATGCATCAGTTATTAAAAAAAGGCCGAATAACTGGCATTGCTCCCGTTTTTGAAAGAGAATGGAAAGCCCGTAAACAGCTTGCTCCCAACATATCCACACCTCAAATGGAAAAACTTATTCGATCTGCGCTGAAAAAAGGAGCGCTTGCAGCAAAGGTGTGTGGTGCAGGAGGAGGCGGATGTATAGCCTTCATCGTGCCTCCCAAGAAAAAACAATCCATCATAGACGAATTAAACTTTCAAGGTGGCAAGGTGTTACCCTTCCAGTTTATCTCCCGTGGACACCGGAACAAGTTTCAATAAATAATTTTGGCTAATTCTCCGTTTGAGCAATGGGTTGAAAGACAATAATTAGAAGAGGAAGCAGGGCAAGAGCTCCTAACAAGGCAATAACCATTGCGGCTCCGGTTAATAACCCAAAATAAATAGTTGGCATGAACTCGGAAAGAGCAAGAATGGAAAAACCTAGAGTGATGGTCACCGAAGTATAATACATTGCTTTGCCGATGCTCCCATGGCAACGATCCATTGTCTTTAAATAATTTTGGTCCAACTTAAATTCTTTTTGAAAACGATGGATATAATGAATGGTATTGTCCACCGCAATGCCTACTGTGATAGCTGCGATTGTGATTGTCATCATATCGAGCGGAATCCCCAGCCAACCCATAAGGCTTAACACAGTTCCTGCTGCCAAAAGATTAGGTATGATCCCTATCAATGCAAGAGAAAAACTTCTAAACAAAATCATAAACATAGCCATGATGGCAAAAACTACCACGCCAATGGTAAGGATTTGTGATCGGTAAAGACTCTGCAGCATATTATTATAAAGTACGACCATACCGGTGAACTGGATAGTTTGTGGATCAAATTTAAGTTCTTCTACCAGATGTTTCCTAATTTTTTCGATAAGAACCGAACGGCGTAAATTAGGATCTGACTCGATTAACCTCATATTAATGTGAATCTGATTAGCGTCTTGTGACAAATAGGGATTTACTAAGGAGTCTTTTACATTGTCTGGCATTAATTTTCGAATAAGAGCCAAATCATAGTCATCAGGTTTTCTGCCTTTATCGAGTTGAGTAAAAACTTTAACCAATGTTGAAATG
>CAZMXD010000036.1:0-12768 GCA_964570185.1 uncultured Nitrospina sp.
GTAACACTCCCTAGGAACCAGGGGAATGCCGGAGAATTGAGTAAGGGGTTTTATAGTATTGGTTTGGTTGGCAGCCATCATCTTTTCCCGCCGGGGATGTCTCTGGGGGGGGCATCGAAGGAGTAACGCATGAAACCGAACAAAAAATATTATCTCTTGGTATTGGCTTTGTTGTGGGGGTTATGTTGGATTGCCCCTACAGCTTTTTCTGAAGACAATCATATAGAACATGACTCTATGGGCCATGGAGAAATGGACCATAGTTCGATAGGCCATTCCAATGAACCTGCAAGTACCGGGGACGAATACCGCATGGACCCTGGCCAAGATATGGATCATGGGCACATGGATCACGGCGATAGCGATGGTAGCATTTTCCGAAGTATGGGTGCGCATGATGACCTTGGTATGTCGAAACCTGAAAATTTGAGCAAAAAGGCTCTTATGGCCAGGGGACGTAATATTTATTTGCATATGTGCGTATTCTGCCACGGAAAAGATGGCAATGGCGGTGGTAATGCAACGGAATATCTTTATCCCTGGCCAAGAGACTTTCGTGCCGGTATTTTTAAGTTCCGTACTACTCCCACTGGCACCCTGCCACGAGATGAAGATTTGTATCGCACTATCGTAAAAGGAGTGCCTGGGACATCGATGCCAGCATGGCAAGACGCTTTGAGCCCAGAAGACACTTGGGCGCTTATCTATCATATTAAAAATTTTTCCGATCGATTCAAAAAAGAAAAACAGGGAGAAAAAATAACTGCCAAAACTCATCCCGAATCATCCCCGGAGTTAATTGCTAGAGGAAAAATAGTTTATGAAGAAAAAAAATGTAATCGCTGCCATGGCGATTCACTAAAAGGGGACGGTGAGCTTTCTGAGTCTTTGATGGACGCTTGGAAGCATGCCGTGTTTGTTCACGATATTACCAATCCGCAAGCTTTGAAAGGCGGACACAAACCAGATGATATTTTCCGAACAATTGCCGCGGGCCTGGATGGAACCCCAATGCGGTCTTATATCGATATCCCTGAAGCAGATCGTTGGGCTTTGGTTCATTTCATACGTTCGAAGTTTGTTAAAGAGTTTAAAAAGGCAGAATTTGAAACAGATATTTATTCATTTCCTGTTGGAGTAGAGTTGAATACCGATCCTTTCAGTCCTGTTTGGGATGGAGTAAAAACAACGAATTTGGTTTTACGCCCACTTTCAGCCAGGCGCGATGCCGTTGAAATTGTCAATGTAACCTCTGTCAACAATGGCGAGCAGTTGGCAATCCGTATTAAATGGAATGACCCCACCCACGACGCATTCTCTGAATTGCATTCAGATATTTTCCGTGATGGCGTTGCGGTTCAGTTCGCATTGGGAGCTGTTACGCTTCATACTCATGGTCATAATGAACCATTTTTTGGAATGGGAAACCGCAACAAACCCGTGAATATTTGGCATTGGAAAGCTGGACTTGATGAGGCTCTTGAAGCAGAAGATGATCTCGAATATGCTGGTGGTGGTGTCGATATGGATGCTCTGATCTATGGCGGCATTATGTCCAATCCTGTTTCTAAATTGAACCCAACCGGGGAAAATCCCGTTGAAGAATTAAACGCAGAAGGGTTCGGCACCATCACTCCCCAGCCTCCTGAAAACCAAAACGTTGAAGGTCAAGGAGAATGGAAAGACGGCACTTGGTCTGTTGTCTTTATTCGAGATATGCCAAAAACAGGAAAATGGGATGTAGACTTTGCCGAACGTATCGATCCTGCCCTGGTGGCCTTTGCCGTATGGGACGGTGTAAAAGAAGACCGAAATGGTCGTAAGGTTATTAGCGTTTGGCAGCGTTTCAATATTAAAAAACCCAAATAGCTTTTATCCTCTACCCTTCTCTTAAATATTGGATATCCGTATTTTGAGAAGGCTAAAGAAAATTTTAACTTCCTAATATAACTTGGCAGGAGGCCTTTGCTAAATCAAATTCGTTTTTTAAAGATTGGGGCTTTCCCCCTGCTCTTTTTCTTATGGTCAATTCCCCATATTTGGGCTGAACAAAAAATAGGCATAGGGGAATTAGATAGGCTTGTAAAAATTCATAAGCCAAAAAAAGTCGTAAAAGGTTTTGATCCGAATATTGGTCCCACAAGAACCGTTCAGCTGCTTGATAAAGGTGATCTGACTATTTTTTCGATTCCGGGTTTTAAAATCTACGGTTGCGGAGAATGCCATAGGCCTGATGATCTATTGGATCGTTCCGAAAATCGGATGCGGCAAACGTTGAAGCGTTTATATTCAATTTTCCCAGACCTTACTCCAGCCCCCCTCAAACAGTTCATTATTCAATCTTGGTCTGGCGAATTATTGCAACCCTGGCAATTTGCGCATACAACCTTTGATTCTATAAGAATTTCCCCAGCAGCTATTCTGATAGACAGCCTTGTCTATGGAAACGCAACGCATCTACATGAGTCAATTCACTTAACGCAACCTTTTCTCGGCTCTGCCAATGAATTGGAAGCTTATGGACTAAACATCCGTTCTGACCCCAGGTTCTTGATTCTAAATTTTCCTTATTTTTCTGATACGGTCACAGAATTTTTCCTTCCTGAATTTCCTAATATTTTAGATAGGTTTTTTGCAAGGCCCACCCGGGACGATTTAAGCATCCCGAAGGAAGTGCAATGGTTTCTAATGCCTTTTGATGATGAAAGCCTAGAACAACTTAAAGAGCAAATAAAAAACATGGAACCAATTTTAAAAGAGGAGGAACGATTAAACCACCAGTTTCCTATCGAAGCGGCTTACCTGGGTGAACAAACTCGGAATATGTCCTTACTGCTCGATATTGCAGCTGCAAAATTATTGCCTTTACCAGACTTGAAAGAAATGGGAAGCGAACGCGAAGAAGCATTCTCTATTCTGGAACAACAGTTCAATAAACTGGATAATACTCGATTGGGCTACAAGATAGATCGCAAACGGGAGGCTTTGATGATACTGACCTATAAAATGAATATCAAAGACCCGAGACTACGACTGAACCTTTATTTTCATTTTTTAAAAAATCGATATATTGGGGAGAATGGAAAAGTCCACTTAAAAATAAGCGATGAAGAAGATCTAAGAAAATTTATCGAAGAAAAACGCCTTCAAGTCAACCGAATGAAGAAATCAAAAAATTTCACTGAGATCGAACGTCAAGGGGCAGAAAAAATGCTCAAGGAAGCAATAAGGTAATAGGCTTAGTACTGCAGAGTACTTATCTATTTTTTAACTAGGCTAAAGTTTGCTTGCGGGTGTAACAAGTGCCGGACCTTTTACATGATCTTCAAGGGTTTCTGTTTGAACCTTATCTTGCAATTTCATCAACGCATCAATGACCATCTCTGGTCGGGGTGGACAACCTGGAATATAAACATCTACTGGAATCAAGGTATCAATGCCCATAACTGTTGAGTAATTGTCATAGAATCCACCAGAGACAGTGCACACTCCATAAGCCACAACCCATTTGGGCTCTGTCATCTGATTATATACTTTAACCAAGATAGGAGCCTGCTTGTGGCTTATAGTTCCTACTACCATTAGTAAATCTGCTTGCCGAGGCGAAAACCTTGGAAACGCTGCACCCATTCGATCTAGATCATATCTGGGACCCGCTACAGACATAAACTCCATACCGCAGCACGCGGTGATAAAAGGATAGATAAAAAAGGAATATTTACGTGCCCAGTTGATAGCCTGCGTCATCTGCGTAACGATAACGTTATTGCCCAGACTCATCTCCGTTTCTGTTCTATATAATCCAGCCATTAAACTGCTCCGTGAAAATAATTGATGTTGTATATTAGAATACTTTTCCAAAAAAAACAAACCCCAAGCGTTGCGTCGAGGATACAATTTACAGCGCAGCTTTTTAAGTTAATGGACAAGTAGTTCTTGAGGGATTAATGGTAAGAAGTGTATAATCAAAGCCACTTGGAAAAGACGGTATAACAAATCAAGTTACTTGGGTAATAAACAAGTGAATGCTTGGAGATAAAAAATAATGGACTACAGCGGTAATAAAGCAGCCATGGGGCAAGATCGCCCAATTTCGGAAACGGAATCCATGGTCAAAATGAATTTGAGCAAAGACGGAAAAACGCTTGACCTTACAGCGACTTATATGAAGGAATACGGAGCAAAAGATATTTCTCAGATGGAATCATTGCGTCCTTTAACAAATTTAGCCTTTGGCACCAATCTTTGCGGACCAAAAGGGGCTAAATGGCTGGCTCAGTCAGAAGTTTTGGTCAATCTAACCTCCCTCAACATGTTTTACAATAAAATCGGTAATGAGGGTGTCAAATATATCGCTGTCTCAGATAATCTTTTGAGTTTACAGAACCTAGTCCTTACAGACAACGAAATTACAGATGAAGGGGCTATCACTCTGGCTAAATTTTTGCCGCTTTTCACCAATCTTGTTCGGTTGGATTTGCGCCTTAACCGCATTAAAGAAGATGGTAAAAATGCCCTGAAGGAAGCGCAAAAAATATCCTCTTTAAAACATCTGCTTTTGGATAAGGTAGAGGGATTCCAGGTTAAAAGCTAAGTTCAACGAGCGAAGGCAATAGATTGCTTTTTAAAAATATTGATAGAATTTTGAAGCCTTTAAAATCAGTCCTATAACACTTTTGCACTTTAGTTTAGAGGGCATTTGTATTTAAGTAAACTGCCTGATCATCGAAAATGGTTTGAATATTACCAAAGTCGAGTCCCTGTAATTGCACACATTTCTTAATTTTAGAACTCTGGTAGATTATTTGCCATAGTCGGTTGCCCATCTCCTGCATGTTTTGCAAGAACAAACTAAGATCTTGAGCATCATCCCCCCTGAGAATTGAAAAAATGTCGGCGTTTAATGCTACCCATTTTTTTTCTGTACGAAAAACACTTTGATATAATTCCATCTCGTGTCGGATCAACGGAAATTTACTTTCTAAAGATAGTGCATTAGGGGAGTTGGGAAAGAGTGAAATAAACTCGTTTTCGATGTCACGTACCTTTCCTCCCTTAAATAGTGACCATTCGCCGTGTATGCTCTCCATTTTGCTTACAAAATCAAAACAACGGTCGATCAATTCCGGTCTCATATCGTTTATTAATAAAGCATTGCGGAAATCCTTGCTGATCCTCTCATGCAATAATTTCAGATCTTTATAAAACTCGCGTAACACCGAATTCAAGTTACCGATGCTAACCGGATCATTTGGATTACGCGTGTCTTTAAGAGACAGGGTCTCCACCTCCAAATCTCTTTGCGTGGTTTCTATATAGTTTATGGGCCCAATTTCCAAAAGCTGATAAAAAGTTTCAGGTGAAATGTCAAAGTCGATACCAAAACTTTTTTTAAAAAAATTACGTATCTTGCGACACTGAATCACATCGCGAAATGTTTCCACAGCCTGTTCTAAAGGCTCACCCGTAATTTCAAAATCTTTGATGTCAATATGGGGTCCAACAAGCTTTTTTAAGATACGTTTTGGGTCTCTCATTTTTGGAGTACTGTTAAAAAGACATACAAGCATCACTTGGAATTTAAGGCGGAAACTGTTAACATCCTCCCGATTCTGGTGGCCTCCATTTTAAGCTGGAACTGTTTAAAGATACAAGCCAAGCCGGGGTGGCGGAATTGGTAGACGCAAGGGACTTAAAATCCCTCGAGGGAAACCTCGTGCCGGTTCGAGTCCGGCCCTCGGCACCACTAAATGCAAGGGGTTTAGGCAATATCGCCATAACTCCTTTTTTTGGTCAATAGAATTGTAATTCCTGCGTGATAAAGGAAAAAAAACCAGCTCTATATAATATAGCCTTATCCCCCTTCTAGCTTATCCTAGGAACTAAATATGCTGGCCTAAGAGCGTACTTAGCAACGATAAAGGGTTGGCAAATTTAAACCAGCTTGGAAAAGGTTCGAAATAACGCTCTGTCTTGTTTTATATCACGAATGGACGACTAAAAATTTTCAATTTTTTTTGGGGAATAGCCCCCCTAATCTCAAGATTTTAATATGATGCGTCCTTTTAAATCGCAGGGCCTCCTTGAGTAAAGGTAAAGCACTGCCATTATCTTCTTCCGCAGAATATATTTGGGCAAGGTATCCCTTATATTCTGGGTTATATGGATTAAGTTTTTGTCCTTTCAGTAATTCTTTTTTTGCTAGAACTAAAAAGTTTTTATCGGAATTAACTTTATAACGTTCAAGCAATGTTAAAGCCATTTTCATATGAGGTCTATCGCATCTTGGACAATACTGCTTTGCGCTTCCAATAAGAGAGGTAAGTTTTTGTAGATTTATTTCTGAGAGAAAATCTTCGTATAAAGTGCTATTAAATTTGTAGTATTTTACGCATGAAAGCAAAGTGATAAGAACTACCATTACGCCAAAGAGAGGCAAGATTAAACCAGAAAGATTCGGGCGATCGTCTTTTCTTGATTTAAAATTTTTTCGGTAAATAAAATCAATCGTAAAAATAAAAAAAGTGAATTGATAAATAAACATTGGGGCAGGCCAGTTCCACTCAATCATGTGGTGAACCAGAAAACACGTTATCGAAAGGACAACGAAAAATACGGTGCAACGAATTTCCCGGTCTGAAAATTTAAATAACCTATAGGCACGAATGTAAAATATAGTTAAAAATGCCAGCATCAGACCAATGCCTATTATTCCCGAGTCTGAAGCTGTCTGTATAAATAAATTGTGTGCGTGCGGCGGGGCGCCACTGGTTAAAACTTGATTTTTTATAATGGGATTGAAATTAAGATAATATTTGGGAAACAACAATGCGAAAGAAATCGGCCCGCTCCCAATAAGCCAATGATCTTTAAAAATTTCCCATCCTCCTTGCCAGAATAAAATTCTTTGAGCCCATGGAGAATCAGCCCAGCCTACTGTTAAATGAGCCAAGGAGCCCCGGGTATCTATAAAAGATTCGTTTAATTGAGATTGCAGTGTTTTTGCTATCGGATCAATTATTAAATATAAAACAATCGAAATAAAAATTCCTATAACTAGAAATTTTGCTGTTTTTCGTTCATTTTTAGAAATTAAGTATCCTGTAATTATAAGCAAAGAAAAAATAGCCACTAATTGACCTCCTCGAGATCCTGAGAAACCAAGGGCTATAAGAATAAGAACAAATGACATGCCAGAAAAGAGTTTCCATACCTTAGAAAAAGAATATAAGAAAGGGAGACAAAATAAAGGTACGAGAGACACAAGATATCCAGAAAAAACATTTTTATGCACGAAAAGAGAAGTAGAATTATTAGCTGTATTTTGAATTGGGTTTTCCAAAATGGTTAAAGGAAACTGTTGAAGGACTCCTAAAAATGCAAGCACCCCTCCGAAGCAAAGCAAAATTTTTAGAATGCTTTTAATCTGGCTTTCTTCTTCAATATAAAGCTTAAGCCCAAGATATAAAAGAATCGCACCCAGCGACTGAATCGTCATGTATAAGCTTTTTTCCGGATCTGCAGAATACAAATAGCCGAATGCTGACCAGGATAGAAACAAAATAAAAAAAATGGATAAAAGGGTGGGTGAAATTAATTTAAAATCGCTACGTTTCAAATGAATAAGATTTGACACATAAAAAAAAATTAAAGCTCCCGCTAGCAGAACAACAATTTTGTAACTGGAAATTAGAAACAGAGGGCTTAGAGAGCCCAGAAGCCCGAGAAGCAATAGAAAAATTAAAAGACTAAGCTTAACCATTATTTTTTTCATCTTCTAATTCGATAAGAAAAACTCGAAACCCGTCATAAGTTATGGTTTGACCCTTATTACATTTAAGTCCAATTGAAAAAGAATAGTTCCCGGGAGGAATGACTCCAATGGAATTTCTCAAGAACCATTTGGCTGACACTTCAGGACTATCTCGAGTTTCAAAGTAAATATTCATGCCGGCGTTAATTCTTCCCATTTTTAATTGGATGAGTTGCGGACCTATAGGTGTTACTTGTTCGGCAATTAGAGTAGGTTGATTAATTACCTCTTTATAGTTCATATTTACAGCCCACACCAAAACCATTATTTGTGGTTTTGACACCTTAATTTTATTTGGGATATTGCCCACGGCAATCATTTCATTCTCCAAGGGTGTTTCCAATTGCAATAAAAATTTTTCTTTAGCATTGGACTTGTTTAATTTTGAAATATTTCCTTTTCCTTTCCAGATCTTCCAATCGGTAATTCCTAAAAAATTTTCTGGAATCAATGAGGCAGAGATTGGATTAGTCATCAGAGTCATTTTATTTTCCTCATTCAATTTAAAATTTTGAAAATTAGTTTGACTCCAAAAACGCTTAATTAATTGAAAAATTTCCATTCCTCGGATGGGAGCATATTTTAAAACATCGTAATTTTTTGGAGAGACCAGATATAACCCACCTATTCTGTTATCGTTGTAAATACTGGTTAAATTTTCTTTATATTGTTTCCTCGTGTAGATAAAATTTTGAGAGCTTTGAACCGCGATGAGATCGTGTGAGCGGATGTGTTTGTAAATATTTTTTTGAATTTCTTTGCCACCCGAGATTGCAAGAGAAGGGTAATATTGATGAAATAATACCCTAACGGATAATATGCAATACACCCCACATAATCCTAAAGCAATCCACTTGAGCGCATCTTTATTTTTCAACCACCTTCCGAAAAAAACACTAGCCTGAACGATTCCTGCGGCCATGAAAACAATTAATAAAGGTAAGTTATATAAATAGTTCCTTGGATATCCCCTCATATCATTGATGAAAATAAAAGCCAAAGGCATAAAAAAAACCATCAATACAAGAGACCGATATGAGTAGCCAAAAGAATTTTTATAAAACATGCCAAGAATCAATAACGGCAAAAATATTAAAAGAACATTAGGAAAAACCTTTTCTAAAATACCAGGAATCAAAGCGTCTAACCCTTGCCATTGGGTTTCAATGGTCATGGTCTGATGATTTTTAAGAGTTTCTATTAATTGGTTGAGCACGGGGGCATAGGCCACTAAACAAAGAAATGCTATCCCAAAAACAATTTTTAAAAAGAAGAAACCTTTTTGTTTACGTTGCTCATTATCTTTGAAAAATCTCTTTTGGTGATCCGGAAGGAAAAAGACAAGCAAAACCCATGTTGCCAACCCAAACAAAAAATAAAGATTGGTCGGCAAAGTCCATACGGATAAAAATCCGCATAGTGTCATTAGTATGCCTCTGGTTTTGGATACTTCAGAACGCAAAGCTTTAAGAGATAAAAAAATTAATGCGGTGGAGAAAAAAATAATTAAACCATATCCGCGCGCTGTTTGTGAATAATGAATATGGATTGGATTAAGTGCTGCAATCAGTAGTGCTATCCGAGCAGCTAAAATAGAATTAAATAAATCGAAAGCTAGTCTGTAAATTATATAGAGACTTGCAACGCCGAAAATCAAAGAAGGAAATCTTATGGCAATAGCATTTTCTTCACCAAACCAGGTTCCCATTAACCTAACCAGTATAGTGTGGAAAATATGATTATTTGCATCCCAATAATTTGTGACAATTGTTTTTATAGGGGCGTAACCAAAATACAAAAGCATGGCATTTTCATCATGCCCTCCAAGTTCTCGTCCAAAATGATAAAATCTGAGACCTATTGCCAACAAAAATATTGTTGAAAGAATAGAGATGTTTTTGGGGTATTTGAAAGCTAATTTAATATGCTTCATTTTAATTTGCTCTCCGATACTTTAAACGGCAGGAAATATGTTTGCGTTGCACTACTCCTTGGCAATTTAAAATAGCCACTTACTATTAAACTTCTTTTTTCTAGGATCTTAGGGTAATCAATAAACCTTTCGTGTATTTCCATTGAATAGAACGGGAAAAGTCGAGTCCGCCAAACTGGCCTTCGAGGTTCACTACGCATTGCGATAGCAATTCCCTAAGCAGTTCTCTATCCGAATCTGTCCAAGCCATAGGGGTTTCTAATAATGCCTCCTCGAAGGAGGTTAGCTTGTCTTCATCGACCATCTTTTCTTCATCTTGAAAAATACCGGTGAGAAAAACAACATCCAGAAAACTTTTTGCCGCTCTTGGCGTTAAGGGTTCGCAAGACAGGGTTTTAAATAAAGTGTATCGAGCAAATGCTGTCGTGACCAGCGTCAAAAGCTCCAGCTTTCCATTCTCTGGAAAATTGAATCCCCCCCATTTGGAGTCTAGCTTTTTAGCATCTAATTCTAGGCTTTTTTTTGCAAAGCGAGTATAAAAAGCCCAACGATTGAGAAACTTATTTATTCCTCTAATATCACCCAATTCCTCTGGGTCTCGCCAAAGGATAGCCCCGTTCTCTTCTCCCTTTTCAGGTACTTTGGGAAAAGATAATACAAGTGCTCCTAATTTTTCCTTTTCACTTTCTGGAATAAAATTTTCTATATAGACACCATTTTCTTTCAGGAACAAACTTGCTTTTGACCGAATCTGCTTGAGTTGTTCAAATCCCACCTGAAATAACGATTGCATCCAAAGCTGATTTAAAAGAGATTGGCCTTTTTTTAGATCTCCCGATGCACCCAATTCGAGGCCGATATTGATATATCCCAACACCTTTCTCATGGTATTTTGGCGAGTTTTCAAGTTGGAAGGATCGCATTTATCAGCCACCATAACTTTATTTGCTAAACAGACCAGTTCCCAACGAATGGCATTTAACCTTTCTTCAGAATCCAGATTGATAACACATTGCCCGAAAAAATGAGACAGTACGGTCTGGTTCAAAGGATATTGCGGAGCAAATCGAAATCTTCCCCCAGGAAAGTTTTTCACTGAAGGCACTTCCTGTTTCAGGTCTTCCGGATTCAAACTACTATAAACACCCATCGCCTCTTCAAAATCGGGAATACCCCTTTCAGCCGTGCGGGTCAATCGCCATTGGTAAGCTTTTTCCACTGTTATGGTAAGGGGGTACCAGATAACCGCTTCTAAAAGTTCGTGGAGAAAATTAATATCTTTCTCAACCAATAATAAAATTAATTTTCTTAAGACCGCAGATTCTTTTACTTTAAAAAATACGTCATAAACGCCATCTGGAGAAAAGTGCTCTAATCCTTCAACTCCTGCATAGGAATCTGTCATCTCATCCTGCTTAAAGACTTTAATTAGAGACTGCAACAGTACCACCTTCTGATCGAAATCTTCGTTCAAAAACCATTCTAAGGTTTGTGGACCTTCACATTTATCTAATAACTCCAACCAACCCATCGCTCGTTCAGGTTGAAACTTATCCCCCTGCCACCATTCAAGATCAAAAATGAACTGCAATTGCTCCTCCGATACCATAGACAGGATAAGAATAGACTCCTCATTGCCCAATTCCTTTATCAAATTATAAATTTCTTCTGCGGGGAGAGACTGCGTAACTTCGACCGCATTTTCACATAGAACCAGCAGTTCTCTTTTGAGGTTGGGAGGTAAATTTAAAACGTATTTTGTCTGCTGTTCCAGAGATAACTCAGATAATATTTCTTCTACCTTGCGAGGCTCTTTTTTTATCCAAGAAATTGGGAAATGCTGCTCAGCAGTCAAATTCTTTGCACTGGGTATTTTTTTTTCAGTCATTTAAAACCATTATATAAAAAACGAAGCTCGATAAGTATAAGACTCAGGCGGATATTATATCAATAAAGATGTATCTGGTTTTTTTATGTCAAACCAGATTTTTGCAACATGATAAAGGTTAATATTCTTCCTGTGTGACCTTCACGACGGTAGGAAAAATAATTCGTGGGTGAGCAAAAGGTGCATTCTCCACTTTGAAATATATTTTCAAATAATAAACCCGCATCGAGGGTTTGCTTAATATTAATCGCAAACAAATCTAATAAAATTTTTCCATTTTTCTTTTTTTTTACAAAAGGTGAAGCGTAGGGGACTTTTTTTTCAAATAAGTTTAAACAGGCTTGATCCACTTCATAGCAACAACCACCAATACCAGGGCCCATTCCGGCGACCATATCTTTTGGCTGACAACCATACTCCCGTTTCATAGCCATAATTGTTTTATTTACAATACTTTTTTGTGTTCCCTTTCGTCCTGCGTGTATTGCAGCCACAACACGCAGTCGGGTGTCACACAAAAGAACAGGAAGACAATCTGCGGTAAAAACTCCAATGGGCGTTTCATTCAGATGAGTGATTAATGCATCCGCATTAATTTTAGAAACCTGATTCTGCGTTTGAGAAAGATCTTTTAAACAAAAAATTTGATCACTATGTACTTGATTTAATAAATAAGGAATCTTATTTTTTATTGCAACCGTTTTCATGAACTCTTTTATATGGCTTGGTTTTTTTTCTAAATCATTCTTTACCGTAAAGTTATATTGTTCCAATTCACCTTTTTTATTTTTAAAATACCGCGGACTGCTAGCATGGATAAAATCCAAAAACTTATCAAAACGATTAATTTTCACCACATCACATGAAAGTTTCATAAAAAAGTCAAAAAAAAATGAAAATAAAAAATTTGCCCTATAAATGAGGTTCGGTCACGAAATATTTTTTATCAAAATGATCATACAGCTTTTTAGCCTTAAAATACGGGGTTTTTTTATATCCAAAAGATTAATCGAGGTTAAAAAAATATTAAAAGATATTTTAGACAAGAAGCTGTTACCTGCAAGTCATTAAAAATTATTAATATTCGCTTGACAACAAACGCTTATATCATAAAATGATAAACGGTATTTGGGC
>CAZMXD010000037.1:0-12658 GCA_964570185.1 uncultured Nitrospina sp.
CATCATTTTTACGGCTTTTGAATTTAAGTATGCCCGCGGCTTCCTCGATTAAAATTCGTCTTTCTTCTGGTTTTGAGGTGATAATATCCTGAATATGGCCTTGCTCAATAATTGTTAGAACCTTGGGGCTAATTCCAGCATCAAGAAGAAAATCTGTGATATCTTTCAGGCGACAAGGAATTTGGTTGATATAAAATTCACTTTCCCCAGACCGGTGGTAGCACCTAGTAATCTTGACTTCTTGAGCCATATTAGGAACACCCGCTATTCGAATTCCGGCAGGAACATGGGAAAGTGTTATGGAAATTTCAGCGCGATTTAGTGGTTTTCGGCTACCACTACCATTAAAAATAAGATCGGTTATACGGGTACTACGCAAGGTTTTTGATCTTTGTTCCCCAATTGCCCAGCGAATGGCATCTGAAACATTACTTTTACCACAGCCATTGGGCCCGACAATTGCGGTAAATCCATTCTTAAACTCCAGATTTGTGGAATCTGCAAAGGATTTGAACCCTTCTAATTCGAGATTTTTTAAGTACATTTAGCGCGAAAAACTTTTAAAATTAATGTTTTAGAAAATAAAATTACTGGGGGAAGGTTATCCCAATACCCAAGTATTGTAAAGGGAAATTATACAACCTTTGGTATACTGAGTTTTTTCAGGCACAATATATTGTGGCTAGAGCTTTTTTATCATAAATCATTGATTTTAATATCTTACCTTGATTTTTAGTGGGTTTGAGTCGAAACTTGCTATCTTATACTTATTTAAAGTGCATAAAGGAGATTTTTTTAATGAAGGTTTTTTCTTATAACAAATGCGGAACGTGTAGAAATGCCATCAAATACCTGGAGGCAAAAAAAATAAAATTTGAGGTTATTGATATAACTGAAAATCCGCCTAGCAAGAATATTCTCAAATCTGCGGTCAAAGCAAAAGGGTTGCAAAAAATTTTTAACACAAGTGGTGTTCAGTATCGGGAACTAAAAATTAAGGAAAAACTAAAATCCATGACTGAAACAGAGGCAATCGATTTGCTAGCATCCAACGGGCGTTTAATCAAAAGGCCGATTGCAGTAGACAAGGGTAAAATAACTGTTGGGTTTCATGTTGATGAGTATAAAAAGATCTGGGGAATCTAGTTACCTAATTAAAATGGAATTATGTTTAATCACAACCAAGTTGGAGAAAGAGTTTCCAATTATTCAGAAGCCTATTAAGGCACATCCAAAAAAGGCAGCAGTTCTAGTTATACTTTACCTCAAACATAATAAGGCCCACGTCCTTATGATCAAAAGAGCATCGCACCTGAAGTCGCATGCAGGCGAAATTGGCTTTCCAGGCGGTTGCTATGAAGAAGAGAAAGACAAAAATCTTTTAGCAACTGCTCTTAGAGAAACGCGGGAGGAAATTGGTATCCATGTAGAAACTTCTAAGGTGATTGCCCAACTACCAATTGTAAATACCCGGTTGGGATTCGAGATCACCCCTTTCGTGTCTGTATTATCAGAATCTCAAGAGTTTGAACCCCAAGAAGATGAAGTGGATGAAATTTTAGAAATCCCTTTGACTTTATTGCTAGCCACAAACCCAAAAAATGCAGGTTCTTACCAAGAAAAGAATATGGCGACCTATTGGTTCAAGCATCATAGGATTTGGGGAGCCTCTGCTAAAATTTTGCAAAAAATCCAATATTTGGGCTTGTACTAACTTTTTAAACTTAAACAAGATAGGGTCATTGCGTGGAAACATTAAAAATATTTTTTCTTGCCGCAAACTGGAGAGTTTCTCTTCTTAAGGCATTTCAAGATGCCAAGGCGCATTCAAATGGTCCTATTCAATTAATTGCGGCAGATAGTGATTCGTTAGCACCCGCTTTAAATATTGCCGATGAGTCCTATTGCCTTCCTTTGTTTTCTGACAGCGGTTGTTTGGAATCGCTACTTACAATTTGCAGAAAACTGGGTATCGATGCAATCCTCCCCTTGACTAACAATGCCATAGATTTTTTGGATAAATACCGTAAGGAGCTGAACGGTGAAAACCTTCGTCTGTTTATTCAGGAAAGTTTCGTGATAAAAGTTTGTCATGATAAATGGAATTTATGGCAGTTCATGAAACACGAAGGTTTTAAAAGCCCAAAAACATTTTTATTGTCAGAATCCGAACCTCCGGACATCTTTCCACTAATCGCCAAAGAGAGAAAAGGTGAGGGAGGGAAAAACCAAAGCATCATAGAAAATCAACGAGATCTAGACTATTTCATGGATAAATATCCACATCATATTTTTCAAGAATTTATAAAAGGCAAAGAATTTAGTGTCGATTTATTTGCCGATGTTAATGGTATTCCTAAACTAATCGTCCCAAGAGAAAGATTATCAGTTCGCGGCGGTGAGGTTATGACAAGTAGAATTGACATGAACAAGTCCATTATAGTTTCTGTGGAAGCGTTGAGCCGGAAATTGGGGTTAACTGGCCCTTGTACTATCCAGGGAATCCAAGATAAAAATGGGACATTTTTCTTTACAGATTTGAATCTGCGCTTTGGCAGCGGTTCAGTCCATACTATTGCCGCTGGAGGCAATATTCCTCTTATGATTTATCAGGAAATGGCCGGGAAAAACTTTCTCAATCCTTCAATTCAAGATAAATCGATTATGACACGTTATCCAGAAAACATTTTTTACCATCCTGAATAGGGCTGATATACTAGCGTAGCTTTTTATTAATAATCCAAATCCCTAAAATCGTTTGGCCATTTCTCTAGATCCCAAAGACCGGTTGATTTTTGCTCTGGATGTGCCAGACAAAAATGAAGCTCAACGCCTAGTAAAGTCTCTGCAAGACTCTGTGGGTTGTTTTAAGGTAGGGTTGGAATTGTTTATCAAAGAAGGCCCAGAGATCTTAAGATTAATAAAAGATTATTCTCCCGCAGATATTTTTCTAGATTTAAAACTTCACGATATTCCCACAACAGTTCGACGAGCCTTAAGGTCTGCAGCAATATTAGGGGCAAGATATATCACCATACACTCAACCGAAGGTGAAGCTATACTTGAAGCCTCGAAAGAGGTTAAAGACTTGGGCCTCGAAGTATTAGCTGTAACCTTTCTAACAAGCATGCATAAATCGCAGTTGCAAAATTTGGGCTTTGAGAAAAGAATCAAATTAAGTGACCTTGTTTTGGACAGAGCATGGCGGGCGCAACAATCTGGCTGCGCCGGGATCATTTGTTCGGGAGAAGAAATTACTTTAGTGAAACAAAAATGCGGCAATGATTTTAAAGTAATTGTTCCAGGGATTCGACCCCATTGGAGTCAAATCTCTTCCGATGATCAGAGCCGAATTACCACACCAAGAAAAGCGATTGAAGCGGGAGCTGATTTGATTGTTGTGGGTCGGCCTATCCGTGATGCAAAAAATCCTGATGAGGCTGCCCAGAAAATTATTTCAGAGATGGATAGCCGCATTAAATAAAAATTATTCTACTGAGAAGAGAGCTTCAAATTTGGTTTACGCAGTTTTTAATTTTATCTTTTTACTAAATCTCGTTTGCCAGCTTATGGTTAATTACATTAACAATTGCAAATATCCAATTCTAGCAGCCCTTACTCTATGAATATTCTTGGACTTTCCGCTTTTTATCATGACTCAGCCGCCTGCCTTTTGCGGGACGGTGAAATTATTGCTGCCGCTCAGGAAGAAAGGTTCACACGCAAGAAACATGATGCCTCGTTCCCAAAAAATGCTGTTGAGTTTTGCCTTCAAAAAGGTGGTATACAGGTTTCCGATTTAAATTATGTGGGTTTTTACGACAAACCTTTTATTAAATTCGAAAGAATTCTTGAAACTTATTTAGGAATCGCACCTAAGGGAATAAAGCAATACCTAGCTGCTATTCCAATTTGGTTGAAAGACAAATTATGGACCCGCGCAAATATAAGAAAAAAACTGGGCTATAGTGGCACTGTTTTTTTTTCTCAGCACCACGAATCCCATGCAGCCAGTGCGTTCTTCCCATCGCCTTTTCAAGAAGCCGCTATTCTTACTATGGATGGCGTAGGAGAATGGGCCACGACTAGTATTGCATCTGGTAAAGACAACAAAATCGAATTACTTCAGGAACTGCACTTCCCGCATTCCCTCGGATTACTTTATTCTGCTTTCACTTACTATCTAGGATTTAAAGTTAATAGCGGCGAATACAAGGTAATGGGTTTGGCTCCCTATGGGAAACCAATATATTCCGATTTGATTCGCAAACATTTAATCGACTTGAAGGAAGATGGATCTTTTCGCATGAATATGGATTATTTCGACTACCTAGGCGGAATGGCTATGACCAATAAAAAATTTGTCTCAATATTTAATCATCCTATCCGAAAATCAGAGTCACAATTGACTCAGAAAGAAATGGATATCGCTGCTTCTTTACAAGAAGTAACTGAAGAGATAATTTTGAAGATGGCTCGTCACATCCGCTATTTAACGGATATGAAAAATCTATGTCTGGCAGGAGGGGTTGCCTTAAATTGCGTTGGTAATGGAAAAATTCTAAAAGAAAAAATTTTTGACAACATATGGGTGCAACCTGCCGCAGGCGATGCAGGCGGTGCTTTGGGTGTTGCACTCTGTATTTGGCATCACATACTGGGCAACAATCGGATAACCAACGGTAAAGATTCTATGAAAGGTTCTTATTTAGGTCCCCACTTTAAAGAAAGTGAAATTAAAAATTTTCTTGATAGCAATGAAATACCATATCGACAGTTGAATGAAACCGAATTAACTAAAATGGTTTCCACTGATTTACAGAAAGGGAAAGTAGTCGGCTGGTTTCAGGGTCCTATGGAATTTGGCCCTCGGGCACTTGGCGCTAGAAGTATCATTGCCGATCCACGTAATCCTAAAATGCAATCAACTATGAACCTGAAAATAAAATATCGCGAATCATTTCGTCCTTTCGCCCCTTCTGTTCTAGCAGAAAAAGTGAATGAGTGGTTTGAAATGGATACTGAAAGTCCTTATATGTTAATGGTCGCAGCAGTTCGAGAGGACAAGAGAATATCCATGACAAAAGAACAGAATAAACTTTTTGGGATCGATTTGTTAAACGTTCCCAGATCGCAAATTCCTGCTATCACCCATGTTGATTATTCGGCTCGAATTCAAACAGTGCATAAAGATACTAATAAACGATATTATGACTTAATCAAAGAATTTGAAAAAGAAACGCAATGCGCCGTACTAATTAATACCTCCTTTAATGTGCGTGGAGAGCCCATTGTATGTACTCCCGAACAGGCCTATCTCTGTTTTATGCGCACGGAAATGGAGACTCTAGTGCTCGAAAACTTTATCCTTGATAAAAAGGATCAGAAACAACTCGAAGGAGATGGCAACTGGGAAAAAGAATTTGAACTTGACTAGCGGCGAACCGTCTAAGGAAACAGGTCTGAATCCAAAGGTTCTAACTAACATCAATTCACTTTTTTCTATGGGCTGCTAAAATCTCACATAAAATCGTCTTGCCTATTTATGCTAAAACAAAATTTGTCTTCATTACTCTAGCCGTTTTGGCTGCCTACAGCTATGGCTGGAAGGTAACAGAAATTAATTTAAGTGACCTTTTTCGGGACTTTCATTTAGTAAAACCGCTTGCTAAAGAGCTTATCCAACCAGACCTGTTTTCGCGAAAAAAACAAAGCCAAACAACGGAAACAGAGTTTTTTCTTGGAAGAAATTTTTCTCGGCAAAAACAATCTCCTGATCATACCCAAGACAGCAACCTGATCTTATCGCAAAATTCAGGAAAAATTGGCGACCACCTAACGATAGAAGGGGTTCATTTAAAACCAGATTCTGAAGGAACTTTATTCTGGGTTAATGAGATAGAACAAGAATTTCCACTGGGAAAATTTAAAACCGATTCTGTGGGCAATTTTAAAAAAAAATTTACCGTTCCACCGAGTGCTAGAGGAAACCGACAAGTCGTGAGAGCAGTTTTAATTTGGCAGGTAGGTTCCCTGCAAGCAAGCGAAACTTTACGTCTGACTTTTGAAAAAATGGTAGAGACCCTATTCCTCGCCTTAATGGCTACTACCTTCGCCGTATTAATTGCAATTCCTTTAAGCTTTTTAGCATCCCGAAATTTGATGACAGGAAACTTATTAGGAACTCTCGTCTACTATATTGTTCGAACCATTCTCAACTTATTACGCTCTATTGAGCCCTTGATAATGGCTATCCTATTTGTAGTTTGGGTGGGGATTGGTCCTTTTGCCGGAGTTTTAGCCTTAGGAGTTCATTCTATTGCTACTTTAGGCAAACTGTTCTCCGAACAAATTGAGAGCATCGACAAAGGACCTGTTGAAGCAATTACCGCAGTAGGAGCAAAACCTCTCCAAGTTGTAATATTTGGGGTTTTGCCGCAGGTAACCCTGCCTTTTCTAGCGTTGAGTTTTTATCGTTGGGATATAAATGTGCGAATGTCTACGATTATTGGCTTTGTTGGTGGAGGCGGAATTGGTTTTCTTTTACAACAATGGATCAATCTTTTAAAATATAATGAGGCAGGAACGGCATTATTCGCCATTGCCATTGTTGTTATTACATTAGATACCCTGAGCTCTAAAATACGCGAGCAAATTCGCTAACTTAGATAGCTAGCTAATGCCAAACCATCTCCATGAAAAGGTACTGTTCGCATTTATCGGTTATAAAGTTCTAGAATTAAAAGAATCTACTGTAGATAAACCAATATTAATTTATTTTTTCCGGGCAATACCAGGGGGAGCAAGTTGGTTAAATATTTTAATAAATTGCTTTCCCGATTCAGGAACTTTTCTAACTTGTCCTGTTAATAGGATTTCTTCTGCCGTATAGGAATGACCATAATATGCATGGTTGGCATCTGAGTCTGAAGCAATAATGGTCCCTTTTAAAGAAATCCCGGTAAAAATTCCTTTGCTTCTAGAATAGGAATAAATTTCTCCCTGCATAAAAACATCTGCAGAAGCTTCAGCGTGTCTCCCCACAGGCCCAGCCGTAATAGCTATATCACCCCCTAGTGTAAACTCTTCGCTCAATAGACCTTCAATTCCTCTCTGAGACATAACAAGAAGAACCAGGTCAACCGCTTCCGCTCCAAATTGAAAACCCAAACTGCCTCCAGTGGTGTAAAGAAAAGCGGGTGGACCCCACTCTCCTAACTCTGAGGAGCGAACGGATGCAATCCCATTTCCATAGCGAGCCCCCACAAAGAAACCCGCCTTAAACATGGTAGGAAAAACAATGATGGCCTTGGCTTTTGAAATCAGATGCATAGGAATATTTTGATCTGGGGATTTCTGAATTTCTTCCAATACCATTCGTGATGTGCGAAGAATTTTCCTCTGTTTGCTACCATCTTCCTCGGCCCAAGCTCCTCTAGAAACCAAAAGCATTAAAATCATACATAAAGAAAACCGTTTCATTCGACCTCCAGATTATTTTTCTAATCTCACTATAAGGAATTCATTTTTCTATTTCAACTATCAAGAATTGCGGAGAGATGAAAATTAATTTTGCTCTTTTCAGCTTCCCATTTTACCATACCTTATAATGATCAAGGAAAACCTAGAAAAAATATTAGGCTTTGACGGCACACTTTCTCAAAAATTGGAAGGCTTTGAGTATCGCCCTCAACAAGTTGAAATGGCAAGAGCTGTTAAAGAAGCTTTTAACGAAGCTCGGCATCTTATTGTGGAGGCCGGAACGGGCACTGGAAAAAGTCTGGCCTATCTGATTCCCGCTACTCTTTGGGCAATAGCAAATAATAAGAAAGTGGTAATTTCTACTTATACCAAGACATTACAAGAACAGATACTCAAACAAGACATCCCTTTTCTTCGCGAAAAACTTGGCATTCCTGTTCGCTATGCCCTTTGTATGGGTAATGAAAACTATCTTTCTTTACGCAGGCTAAAGCGTTCTAATCAAGCAGGCCTATTCAATAATGTAGAAGAAGAGGAACAATGGAATGGGGTATTTGAATGGGCAGGAAAAACAGAAATAGGTTATAGGAATGATCTACCTTTTGTTGTTATGCCACAAGTCTGGGAAGAAGTAGGCAGGCAAAAGGATCTTTGCCTTGGAAAAAATTGCGAAACTCACTCCTCCTGTTTTTATTTTAGAGCGCGCAAGAAATGGTTTGGTGCTCATTTGTTGATAGTGAACCATCACCTTTTTTTTGCAAATGTTGCTAACTCGGGAGCAGTATTACCTGAGTTTGATGCAGTAGTGTTTGATGAAGCGCAAAATTTGGAGGAAGCTGCCACTCAATTTCTAGGGCTTGAAGTTTCAAATTCGAATGTTTTTTATTTTTTGGACCGACTGCATAATCCACGCACCAAAAAAGGATTGTTAACGAGATTAGATCATGCTCTGGTCCCACATGTGAGAAAGTTGGTAATGACCGTTCGCCAAGCGGCCGAGGCATTTTTTGCCCATTTCATTGAAGAATATGGGAAAGAAAATAACATTCTTCGTTTTTACAAACCCCCCATCCTGGACAACGGAATTTTTATCCCTTTGGAAGCACTTCGAGAAGGCCTAAAATCTCTGGAAGCAGGGCTGCGATCAGAAGAGGACAGAATCGATGCAGCAGCAGCAGCTGAAAAATGTTTTGAATTTAACAACACTATTTCAGCAATACTCAACCAAAATCTGAGCGGGTACGTTTACTGGATTGAAATTATAAAGCGAAAACGATTTTTAAAAATTGTGCTACGCGGTGTCCCAATCCACGTTGCGGAAGAACTCCATACCCAAGTTTTTGATAAACTCGACCGCATAATTATGACTTCCGCTACATTGACGACCCATAAAAAATTCGAATTTATTAAAGAGCGTTTAGGCTATCAACCTGATAAAGAATTACTACTTGATTCCCCCTTTGATTACCTTAATCAAACTTTGCTATATATCCCCAGAGATCTCCCCGAACCAGGAAGCGAAACTAGGTATTATGTTGAAGAACTTGCGAATCGATGCCGAAACCTTGTCTTGTCTTCTAGCGGAAACACATTTATTCTTTTTACTAGCTACGTACTTCTCAACCAGGTTTATGAAAAACTGGATGACGGCGGGCTTCCATTCCCGTTGATTCGTCAAGGTGAATTACCTACCAACCTGATGATAGAAAAGTTTAAGGAAAAACCTTCGGTAATTTTTGGAACTAATTCCTTCTGGCAGGGGGTAGATATACCAGGAGAAGCACTACAAAGTGTGATCATCACCAAACTACCCTTCGATGTTCCAAAAGAACCACTAACCGAAGCACGCATCGAAGAACTCAAACGACAGCAAATTGACCCTTTCTCGCATTATCAAATTCCTCGCGCTATCATGCAGTTAAAACAGGGATTCGGAAGATTGATAAGAAAAACAACAGATATTGGTGTTGTTTCTATTCTAGACTCGCGGATAAGCCGAAGAGGCTATGGGAAACAATTTATAGCTTCATTGCCTTCATGCCCAGTAGTAACCGAAATTGATGATGTAAAAAAATTTTTTTCCTGAAGGAGTATAACGCTTGCTAGAATTTAAAGTTTTGATAAACAAGTAAAATGACAGTTACTTCGAACCGAAACCAGCAAACAATAAAAATGGACTCTAATTTACTTCATTAACGAGGCAGAGGTTCGGATGGAGGCGAATAAACAAAATTTGCAAGGATTGTTATTTTTTCGCGTGTGATATTTTTAGGGAAAGGATAAAAAGGCGCAGCTTCTTTCACAGCCTTTAGTGCCGCTAAATCAAGAATTTCATAGCCCGACTGGTCGACCACTTGTACTCCCATCAAATTTCCATCTTTTGAAACTCGAAAAGTCAAAGAGAGATCACCACTGATACCTCTTCGTGCGGCCTCGTAAGGATAAATCCATACCCGTTCTATCTGATGTTTAATGCGAGCAAAATAGGATGCGTATTTTTCTTCCTTTGTGTCTAGTGATACGGGCTCATCATCATCCGAATCTTCGAAAGAATTTGTATCCAAAGAAGCGAATGGTTCCGCATTAAATCCATCTAAGAAAGCTAAAGTACTTCCCGCTCCAGATTTTTTCTGAGTAGAGGCTTTAAATTTATCCAATTTTTTTGGCTTGATGGATTTAAATTTTCCCACATCCGACTCAGGTAAGGAGTTTTTTCTGGTTTTTGGGAAAGATTTTTCTCTGAATTTCTTTTTAGCAAGAATTTTTTTTGCTTGGTTTCTTCTTGATCCAGCGTTCCCAATAATACTTCTAGATTTTGGTACAATTGTTTTTTTTCTTTTGTAGACTTTTTTAGGGATTTTTTTTTGATTGGAATGGGATCGATTATCAAATTTTGCTAGAAGTTTTTCCCTCTTTGGCTTTTCTTTTTTTAATGGGGGTTTAGGAGCATCAACAATTTTGCCATATTTTGAATCCTGTTTTTTTTTGCTTTCAACATACTTCACCTGAATTGGAGGCGGCCCCTTGACCACTTTTTTCTGCACAGGTATTAACATATGAGCAATGACAAGGGTAATATGTAGACCCAAGGAAAGCAGAAGAAATCCAGACAACTGGGTTCTATCCAAACGGCTATGTTCAAACCATGTTTTTTTTCTTTTACGCAAAAGCCAAACCTGAAAGAAATGCCATGCCAGAATTAAAAAATATCAAGACATTATAACTCAGTTTTTAACCTTGCGCAGGCTTAGGAAGTTAGCATCAAGAAAGCTCGCTTTACACAGAGTTGTACGCACGCATAGTTTTGCACTTCCGTTGATACCAAAGATAGGCGTATTCGACTTCAGGTGCATTGCTGTTGGGAGAAACATAATTGCCCTTAGGATCAAAGGGTACATAATCCATCTTCAACGTCCGGTAAATCTGGTTCAAGTAAGCTGGAAAATTTTGGTACATGGGGATTTCTTTTTTTAAGAAAGGCATTTCTACTTTGCGGAACTTTAAAAGTTCATCACCGAACGGGTGTATTTGCTCCAAACCCATCTCCTGCCCCTGATTGCTTGCAAAATGAGTTAAGGACTCAAAATCTTCCCAGTCTTCCAAAGCATCTACATCCGAAACAAAGGAAGCGTCTTCATGTAAGTTTGTAGTTATTGGAATATTAAGTAAATTGGAAATACTTTTTGTAAAATTTTTTCGCGACATTCCAAACTGATAACTATCTCCTGGACGAATTTTTTGAATTTGCGTGTGAAATGTAAAAATGTGATCTAACAAATAAGGTAAGGCTTTAAACAGTCTTTTTGGATTATTAAGAGCCATTTTTATTCCAGCATTAATAATTTGTCCATCCTTACGGAACGAATGCAAGTAATCTATAATTTGCGATTCCATTTGCTCAAAATTTATGGGATATAAATTTGGCTCTTTTAGATCGTGCAAATCTCTATCATGACCATTTAGGATTCGGTAATGATAATTTCTCTTTATAAACTCAGAAGCTGGTTTTTCATTTAATTCCGGAAACATTTTTTGTCGCGAGTTCAGCCAAAGTACAATATTATTTTGCTTATTACCTTTAAAACTTAAAACTTTTTCAAGGTCATATAAAAAAGGTAAATCACCTGGTTGGAATAGAACCAACTCATTATTAGAAAGAGAAAGCTCATTTCTTCCAAGGTTCAAGGTATGAACAAGATTAAGGTATTTATCCTCTTCTTTGGCAAAATAGATTTTTTTTCCGCGAGAGCCAACAGTATCCAGAAAACGATCCAAAACTCGCCTTACTTCATCCGATCCGACAACAACAATTTCTTTTAGGCTAGAGCATAATAAATTCCCTAATGAATAGCACATAACTGGAATGCCATGAATCAAAAATAAAAACTTAAGACGATCGATTTCATCATCCCTAGATCGGAGAATTAGATGGCTAATCCCTTTTTTGCCTGCTTTTATTTCACCTTTTGCTTTTGCAATGCTTAAATTATCAGCCAATTTGTGTGAAGCGTATTTGTTGTGGCTGAAGCTGATAATGCACTTTTCTATCTGAATGTTATTATTTGCAAATATCATTTTAAATAACTGCTTGCTTGATTAACAGATGGCATCAACCTGTTATAAACGTTGAAATTGCTCAAAGGTTGCGGAAACATTGAACTTGGATACCCTAAAAACTAAGGAATAGAGACATAATTTCCATATAAGACCCCATCCTATAATAATGTATAGAATAACTCTAATAAACCTTTGAGAAAATTGACTTGATTTATATTTTTTAATAATCATACAATTAAAAGAACCTTAGAAATTTACTTTGGTAATGGGCGCACCTTTATAAAGTAAAGGTTTGGTGAACTATCAATTTAGGACATATTGCTTACTGTAGCCAGCTAAAGATTCTCTCTAAAAATAAAGGATTTAGGAATGGGCGACAAGACTCACATTATTGAAATGATCGAACAAATGCTTGATGACACTCAAGATCAACCTCAATTGCAAGAAAAGGTTCTGGATTTGCGTGATGCCTTGTTTCAAGCCCAGCAAATGGCAGAACAGTATGACCAAAAAATAAAAACACTTGAAGAAGCGATCGAAAAACTGAAATCACCAGCCCACCGCATTGGAACCGTCTTAAACCAAGGCGAGGAAGATCTTATCCGTCTTGTATCAGGTG
>CAZMXD010000038.1:0-12227 GCA_964570185.1 uncultured Nitrospina sp.
CGCACACGGCTGGGGGTCGTGTGGTCGGAGGTTCAAATCCTCTCATCCCGACCATATATAACAAAAGGAGTTGCGGATTTCCCGTAGCTCCTGTTTTTATTAAGCATTTTCTATTGTTAGCGTTTCAAATTTTGTTATTAGTTAGCCATTTTTTTGAATTTCTTCCACGATCTGTTTCAGTTTTGTGTCGGCATCTTCTACTTCTAATTGGCAGGTGCCGGCGCCTGTATGACCGCCGCCCGCATATTTACTCATTAGCTCGCCTACATTAGTATTACAATCTCGATTGAAAATATTGTGCCCTACCGCACACACAACATTTTGCTTTTTAAAGCCCCAAAAGATTCTTATCGATATATTGCAAGTTGGAAATAACGTATATATTAAAAATCGGTTTCCTGTCGGGACTTCGTCAAAACTTCTTTGGTCAGTTATCACAACATTTTTTTCCAAGCGAGAGCAACTTTTTAAATGATTAGAAAATTCTTCATTATGCTTGAAGTACATTTCCGTGCGTTCTTTTACATCCTCAAATTCTAAAATTTCCTTTACGTCATGCTTCCCGATCCAATCCGTCATGTTCATCATAAGCTGATAATTGCTAATTTTAAAGTCTCGGTACTTCCCTAAACCAGTTCGAGAATCAAGGACAAACCCAAGCAAAATCCATCCGGTGGGATTGGTAATCTGCTCCATTGTCAAACTAGCGCTATCAATTGCGTCTACATCGTTTAAAAGCTTTTCGAATCTTGCTAATTTTTCCTTTCCCCCATAATAGTTATAAATCACTCTTGCGGCACTAGGAGCTATTTCAATGGCACCTTTAAAATTTTTTATGTCTTCAGTCCTGGTTGCTTCACTACTATGATGGTCAAACCACATTCCGCAACGAGGATCGTAAGGTATATTTGTGAGAATATCATTTTGGGTTATTTCAACTTTGCCATCTTGAACATCTTTCGGATGCACAAAGCTTATTTCGTCAATGTTTTCGACTTCTTTAAGTAATACAGCACAAACTAAACCGTCCATGTCCGAACGCGTTACAACTCGCATAAATACCTCCCTTACAGAATCATTTGATTAATGCTATTAGCAGCGGATGCAAAAGAATGTCGCTTCGATAATGATATTTTATCATGATTTTTTATTATAACTTCCCAAAATAAAAAAAATGAAAAACTAAGTATTTACAAATATTGGGTTTACAAGGATTTCATATATGAGGTTTCATTTTTGGGCCCATAATATAGCCTGGTGATTTCGGCAAACTTATTAAATGTACAGATCGACTTTTAGAGGAACCAAGGATTCTCCGTAAATCTTTTTTAATTTCCCTTGATCCCAAAAATAACTTTTTATATTTTTTATTTAAAAAAAGGGGGTTTATGTGGCTCCCGCCTGACACAAACTAAAATTTAAAATTGTAAATTTTAATACCGTTAATCTTTGTATTACCCTGAAACAAATCCCCGGACATACATAGCACAAGGTCCTTTTTAAGCTTAAATTGTTGTAGGGAAGGGCTAAGAGTGACGATATTTTCCCTGTATCGATCCAGATCATCTAAATGGTCAACTAAGGGGTTGATATAATGTGTTGTCGAAAAAAAACTGTCTGATATAGAATAACCACCTTTACTCCTTTCAGGACGATTAATTATAGCCATCGAAAGATAACGGGATCCCCTGTTTTTGGTATTACGAAATATCACAAGCTGATAGTGACTTTTAGAAACATCAAGGTCTGAAAACGTTATTTCATTTTGGACACAGGCAAGTGTCCCATAACAAAATAATTTTAAACTCTCGCCTTTTATTTCTTTTTTACAAAGTTTTCCGTCATCTCCAACAAAATCCATATTTTCCAAAATACCTTGTTTTAAATTTACGACTTGCTTGTCCTTATTAGGCGCACTTTTGTAAACAAAAATTTTGTCCCCACGAACTCCGTGATTTGCAAAGTGGGCCACTTTTGAAAATTGTGACAAGCTCACCCATTTTTTAGTCTCTAAATAATAATTCTTTAACAGGATCTCCTTTTCGGCAGGGTTTGTTGTGAGGTAGATAATATTTTCTAAACGGTCGTCATTAAATATGTTTAATGTATGGGACCTAATTATTTCACCTAAATAAAATCCCGCGACCGTGTCTTTTAGACCGGAAATAATTAGATCCCTTGAGTCAGTTTCATTTATCAAATAAGATTTTACCCGTTCATAGGGATTGCCCGAACTGGCCTCAAGATTTTGATATTTTCCGGTCGTTTGAATTAAAAAATAAATTAGCAAAATACCTGCGATTACCCCATAAAGAGCTTCCTGTTTAAAATTATTAAGGTGCGCTTTTTCTATGAATACCCGTATTAACTCAATTAATCCTATAGCTTGAAAAATTACCAAAAATGGGAGGAAGTAACACATGACTCTTATGGGTACTACAGGATATGAGCCTGTTATAAGATAATATTGGTTTAAAAAATTAAATAAAAACGTTGTCGTATAAAGAGTGATAAAAATTAAAGAAAGTGTTTGTTTAGAATCCAAAGCCTTCTTTAGTCCATAGAAAACGCAAATCAGGGAAAATATCCAAATTGGTAAAGGATAATTATAAAGAAGAGAGGCGGGGTCCCCTAAATAACGGTAACCAAGAAATGTTGAAAAAACATCTGCTGCCATTGTGAAAGCCGCTGTCCAACCCAAAACCAAAAAGGGCCTGCTGTCTATTATTTTTTGACTCCCGCGATTTTCTGAAATTAAGTTAATGTCGAGATAAAATATAATAAACGTCATAATTGCGGTTGCGACTAAAGAGAAAATGAAGAAGGAGCGAAAGGAAATTTTTTCAAAAGGTATGAGGTGCTGGTTGGAAGGCATTAAATATTGAGCAATTTTTAGAATCCACAGGGTTGCCATAAAATTGAAAATGAAAACTACGGAACCCAGGCTAGAATAGTAAGAACCAATAAATGCTATTAGCATAAGAGCCCATAAACTGGGTTCATTACCCTTGGTTAGAAATTTATCCAATGAAATAAATGCTATTAAGGCAAAAAATAAAAGTGAGGTATAGCCCCTCAACTCGTGCGAATAATGTAGATACCAAGGACAAAGAAGCAATAGTCCGACCGCGAGAATTGCTTTGAAGTTGGATTTAGAGAGTTGCCGGACGAAGCAAAACAATGCGCCTGCCGATAACAGTGAAAACAAAATTGCCGGAAATCGATACCCGATTCCGTTGTTTCCAAAAAACTTTAAGCTAAGCTTTGCGCCATATATGGCAAGAGTATGATTGGGAACCTGTTGATTGTGGATATTCCGATTTTCAATCGATTTGCTAGTAAAGTTGAACCAATACCCAGCTTCATCAACGTGTATAGGAATTAAATTGGCGTAATAAAATAATGATAAGATGCCGGCTACGATCAACATCACCATAAGGGCATACGCTATTTTTATAATTGGTTGAATATTCATATTTTTTCGTATTGTGGGACAGCCTAGTTGACAGGCTTAGCGAGAGATATGATAACTTCTTTTTGCAAAAATACCTTCGTAAACTTTTTTAGTATTTTAGCGTGGTGATTAGTGGCGATTTATCAAAAATTTTTCGAGGGGGGGGGCGGGTGCAAAGAGTAAACACCAAAGCGGCCTCAGTCCTTTAGCCTGCTTATCGATATACCAACTTAATTTGCCGTTGTATCAATTTTATCCCTTTACGTATTGCCAAATACTTCTAACATCCGCGCTTAGCTAATACACATTCAAGAAAAATCAGAGTCATCGGGGCTATTAATAGCCCCTCAGACTTGAAACCGTATCCTAAGTTGCTTGTCTTAACAAAGGTAATCCCCCTTATTAAGTCTTATCCGTTTCAATAACCTTTTATGGTTCTCTTCAATGCCTCGCTTTTATTAATCGCCCAAAGCGACTACAAATGTGTAAACCACAAAAAGAATCGCGCATATTATGGCCAGAGGGATAAACCATTTAGTGATTAAAGGGATAACCCATTCCATAAAAGTACCTCCTCCGTTCTAGGAAATGTTTAAAAGTGAATTTTAACCGGTTGGAACTCTTAAACTAGAAGGGTGGCTTTTCCATTTGGGAGTAACCTCAAAAATGATCTTGCAAAATCATAACACTTTTTTAATAAATTAACAGTCCTTTAGGATAGTTTTCAGAAAACCAAAGGATCTTATTCAATTTGAAAGTGCTTGGGCCACTAAACGAAGAAATTAATAACCAATAAACTACAAGGAATCAAAAACTTAAATTTTAATCTATTCCATTAAGGCAGATTGTGAGCAAACCTGGATTTTATGAAAAGAAACTGATTGTTTTAGCGAATCTGGATGGTTTTAAATTTCCAAGCTAGCCAGGGTGACCTTTGCCAGTAATAAAATCAAGACAAGCGTAACTTTGTATTGGTTTCAGAAGAGTTCGGCGGGGCAACGGATCTCGAGGTGGTTACCGTCGGGATCTTTAAAATGAACGGATTCGCCTTTTCCCAGGATAAGCGGCCCGCGGAACGGAACATTGTTTTTCTTAAGTTCTTCCATTACCCGGGGAAACTCTTCCCTGCTTGTTCCAAAAGCCATATGGGCGTAACCATCTTCACTAAGACGAATAATTGCGTCGTCAAATTTTAGGTTAGTTGACTCAAAAAGGTGAATTTTTGTGGCTCCTGTGTCCAACATGGAATGACGAATTTCTTCCCGGTATCGATCGATAATTTTAAAACCAAGGACACGGGTATAAAACGCTTCGGCCCGCTCCAAATCGTTGACATTAACTCCTATATGATGGACACCTTCTAATTCCATTTTTAGCGGTTTTTCTTTAAATTACCAATATTACTAAGATTTTTATTAGATTATGAATATATCTTTTTATTCGATTGGGCTGTCTGTATCCAAGTTAATTTTTTAGCGTTATTGTATAATATTTGTGTATCCTATATCCGTAAAATTTATTCCGTTTTTTTAACTCACTTAAAAACCAATGGCAACAAGCCGTAATAATTTTGTCACGAAGTTTTAAAAAACTAACGGTTTAACTAATGCGTTTTAGGGGTTTAATTTGGGGGATTCTTTAAGGTACTATGGTTTAACAAGAATATGCATTCATGCAAACATTGCCCAAGGAACGACTGGTAGTTTTAGAGATAAAACAAAATAGCGTTACTTATTTTAATGTTTTAAAAGTTCTGATCTGGTTAAATTTTTTATCTATACATTAAAGGAGTTACCGATGAAAAAGTTATCTACTGTATTAGCCTTATTTACAGCATCTATGTTTTCATTATTTTTCCTTTCAGCAACTGTTTTTGCCGGGGAAGGACCAATGAAGTTGCCTGAAAAAGCAAAAGCTGATGCCAAGATGCATAATAAACAAGGCATCAAACATTGGGGAATGGGTCATTTCGATGAAGCCTTGAAACATTTTAAAGAGGCATCCAAAATTGACGGGTCCTCGGGAGAAATCCACTTTAACGAAGCAATTTCCTACGATAAATTGGGACAGCACGGAGTGGCCACTAAGCATTTTGGGGTAGCCAAAAAGAAAGCCAGCGGGAAAAATAAAGAAAAGCTTTTAAAATCTCCGATCTTGAATGGACATCTCAATCATTAATCAAAAATTTTTTAGTCGGGGGGTCGATAAATCGGCCCCTCTTTATTCTTCCCGCGAATCCTTCCTTAAAATCTCCGAAAGGAGTTTGCCGTGAAAAACTTAAAATTAATCATAGCCTTATTATTTTTCTCGTCTATCGCCTCATGCGTCTCTACCCCGGATTCTGCCTTAAAGCTTCCTGGCGGAGCAAATGCCGCAGCTAACAAACATAATGAAGAAGGTATTTCTCATTACAATCAAGGGCATTATGACGTCGCGTTAAAACATTTCCATATGGCATCCGAAATTGATCCAAGAATTGGGGAATCACACTACAATGAAGCAATTTCACTGGACGCGCTGGGCCGACACGGTGAAGCAACTAACCACTTTTTCGTTGCAAGAAAATACGCAAATGGAAATCCCAAGATTCTTGAATCCTTAATTCTAAACGCACACGCTCCAATGAAAAGAGAGGGTTCTTAGCAAAAATCCAAGGTTTTTTATATTCAGAAACTACTAGAATTAAACTTTAATCTCATTTACATCAAAATCTTTTTATCTAACTATTGTGTTATTCTTATTGCTATAAAAACTTGAGCCTGAGGTTTATAAACAATGAAAAATTGGTTCATGCTTTCATTAGTGGGGCTAGATCAACCTAGCATTGTCGCGAAGTTGAGTTCGGGTCTTTGCAAGAATGGCTGCAACCTTGGTGAGTCCTCCATGGGTCGTTTGGGAAATTATTTCACTATTATGCTGATGGTCGAACATGAAGGTGATAAAAAATCCCTCGAAACTATTATTCTATCTGTTTGTGAACCCCTAAATCTGGATTTTCACCTGGTAGAACTAGAAGATGGTAATCAACAGAACTTTGAACCCGATGTCCGTATAAGCCTGTTTGCCGAGGATCGATTAGGTGTTGTGGAGGATGCCACGGTATCATTGGCAAATGCGGGATTAAATATTCTACATCTGGAATCCAACCTCGGAGAAGACAATAAGATCGGAACGTACTTTATTCATCTGGAGGGAACTTTGTCTCAGGGAATAGCACCCATCTACGAGGTTTTGGAAAACCTAGAAGAGGACAAAGGAATCAAATCCCATCTCATCCCCGTTAACCGCTCAGGTATCTCAAAAGTTTAAGAAAAAAAATTCAAGGGGGAAAAGCAGTCTTAAATCAGATCATCGCCTCCACCAGCGATCTGGATTTTGCCTTCATCTTCGAGTTTCTTACAGACCGCGATGATTTTCTGTTGGGCTGTTTCCACATCGCTTCTCTTGGTCGGTCCCATAGCTTCCAAGTCGTCTTGAAGCATGGTTGCGGCACGCTCCGACATATTGTTGTACAGCTTTTCTTTTAAATCGTCTGAAGAGGCCTTCAATGCTATCACGAGATCGTCCGTATTGATTTCCTTCATGAGTGCCTGAATTCCATTATCATCAATTTTAAGTATATCTTCGAATGTAAACCGCAGATTTCGTATTTCATTTGCGAGCTCTCCGTCAATTTCATCCATGGAAGTAAGAATTTCCGTTTCGACCTGGCGATCCAATGTTCCCATTACCGCGGCCGCAACTTCAACACCGCCCAACTTGTTTCCGGAAACGGCCCCCGATGTTCTAAACTCTGCCTGCAAAGCCCGATCGAGATCACGTATAACTTGCGGGGAAACCCTTTCAAGGGTCGCCAACCTATGAACGATTTCCATCCTTTTATCTTCAGGAAGTTCACGGATAGTTGCGCTCGCCACGGGAGGATCAAGATGCGCCAGAATTATGGCCGCCGTTTGCGGATGTTCATTGACAATAAAGTTAGAAATAATTTTGGGATCAAGCATTCGAACGGTTTCCAATCCACCGCCCAATTCTTCGCCCGGGGTTGTAATATTATTAAGAATGTCTGTTGCCTTTGCGGGGTCCATTGCCTGCATTAGAGCTGTTTTGAGAAATTCCACTCCACCTATGCCCAAACCGCCCCCGCCTGATTCCAATAGTTCAAAAAATTCTTTACTCACGGCGTCCATGACTTCAATATCAACATCCCCGACAGCGGACATATAATTTCCTACACTCTGAATTTCGCGTTCTTCAAGATTTGACAGAACTGCCGCCGCGACGTCCTCTCCCAAACTCATCAATAAAATCGCTGCTTTTTCGGGTCCTGAATAATTTTTTGCCATGGCATTTAAATTCGCATCCGTAAATTATTGTTATATTAATATTACTCGCAACACCCTAAGTGTCAATATTATTCCCTGATTTTGTTAAATCACAAAAAATTCCTTGTTAGAATACCTTTTTAGTCCCCTGAAAACTTTAAAATATAATAATTTATGTAATTGTCGAATTCTGGTAAAACTGTAAATCTGAAAATAAATGATTGCTTTTTAAGACTTATCGTCCACTTATTCTTAAATATTTAGCTTATGAACTTAAGAATCGCAGATTTCTTCATTGGAACCTTTTCGGGTATTTTGATGGCATTTTGTTCTCAACTTGTTGTCTCCCCCAATTTGAATATGGTGCTTGGAATGATCCTGGGTGGTTTAATCGGAATGAGTTTAATGATTATTTTGATGGTCTTTTTAATGCCTTTCTTCGGTGCCTTTGAGGTTATGATCCCTCTTCACATAAATGCAATGTTGGTAGGCATGCCAGCAGGAATGCTGTCCACCCTTCCTTTCTTGTCTTCCTTTGAAGTCTCCTTGGGAGGTGGAGCGACAGGATTTTTCGTTGCTTTCCGGGTTTATCTTTCGAACAAACGGCTGACAGAATTATGAAATCAAAAAAATATTCTTATGATCGAGTGGCCAAATATTTTGATTTCCTGAGAAAAGGGGATATGCGTCGCTGGAATGCCTATCAAAAATCACTTTTCGAAAACCTGTCGGGAGAAGTTCTATATATAGGAATAGGAACAGGACTGGAAACTTTAAATTTTCCCTCTGGCCTCAAGATAACAGCCATCGATATTAGCTCAGCCATGCTTCGGCAATCCAAAAAAAGAGCTAAAAGCTATCCCGGAACAATGAACCTCTGCCAAATGGATGCAGAGACCTCTGCTTTTCGAAATCACAGCTTCGATGCCGTGTTAACCGTTTGTGTTCTCTGCTCGGTTAAACACCCTGTAGTTTGTCTTGAAGAAATTAAAAGAGTTCTAAAACCCGCTGGCAAATTGATTATGTTCGAACATGTGCTGAGCAGGAATCCTCTCTATGCCATCCCTCTTAAAACTATGACGAATTTAACCGAGTATTTGGAAGGTACTTATTTAGACCGGGACACGGTAAACAATGCAGAGAAGGCCGGGTTTGAAATCTTTTCTCATAAGAACGTTTACCTAGATATCGTAAAAGCACTCATTGCAAAACCAATTTAACCGGATTGATCTTTTGGATTTTCTTCTTGACCGAGATTGTCTTTATAAAATTCAAACTCACAATTGGAATAAATAAAATTCATCGTCTTTTGTCCCAACAGCTTAGTCGTCGTTTGATTCAAGGATTCCGGGTTTGACATAATCCTCTTTTGGATATCTTCAACTTTTTGTTTTGTTTGTTCGGCTAGCAACTCATATTCAGCTTCCATATCCTGTTGGGTAATATGAATATTCTCTGCCTGAGCAATAGATTCGAGAGCCATATATCCTTTAGTATTGAAAATAGCCTTTTCTCTCCATTCAACCATCGCTTTTTCAGGCTCAAATCCAGAGTCTTCTATCTTCATACCTGATTGGGCAATCTGAAACTTGGTTCCTTCAATCATAAACTTTAGTTCGCGTTCGATAATGGATTCTGGCGGAGTCACATCGGATTCCTTAACCAGCATATTAAAAATATCTTCTTTTATTCTAAGTTCTTCGTGTTGGTCTTTATGACTTTGAAGGTCTACTTTGATAGCGCGTTGAAGCTCTTCCACCGTATCAAAACCTTCGCGTTTGGCGATTTCCGCAGTCAACTCCGGAATTCCCAACTGTTTAACTTCCTTTATTTTGATTTTAAAGGTAGCACGATCATCTTCTTGTTCTTCGCTGGCCCCCGGAATAGGAAAACTGACACGACGCGTTTTATTGTTCCAATTCGGGGGTAGAATAACCTTTATCTCAAACTCCTCCCCTGCCTTATGCCCTATCAGTTGGTCTTCAAAACCATCCAGCATTTTCTTGTCACCTATACGCAACTCAAAGTCATCCGCTTTTTCATTTTCCATCGGCTTATCCTCGATGAAGCCTTGGAAATCTATTTTTAAGATATCTCCTTTAACAGCGACATAATCTGTCGGCATTAAATCCAACGAACCATGTCGGCTGAGAACCTTCGTAAGCGTCTCTTCGACTTCCTCCTCACTGACAGCCGACTCTTTTTTCTTGAATTTTAAACCCTTGTAATTCTTAATCTTAATATCCGGTTTAACTTCAAGAATCACAGAAAACTTTAAAGGCTCATTTTTTTTAATGTCCTGTAAACCTGTATGGTCTATCTCCGGTTGGCCGGTGGGACGCAACCCTGTTTTATGGAGAGCTTCTTCATAGTATTCTTGCATTAACTCCTGGAACATATCCCCGAATGATTGCATCGGAACTTGTTTTTCCAAAACCTTTTGCGGAATTTTACCCGGTCTAAAACCCGGCATCTTCATTTCCCGGTTTAATTGTTTATAGGCATCATTAATACGCTTGGATACCACCTCTTCGGGAATCGTGATATTAAGTTTACGTTTTTGCTTTTCTAGTTCTTCTACGTCGTAATCCATCATTTTACCTTTAAAATTTTTCCGCTTAATTAGTTTGAAGCTCTCCGTATTTTTCAAGAATCATTTGATCAATTTCTTTTTTTAACTGTTGCAAAATTTCTTCATATGAAAAAGAACCTAATGTCTCCGTACCTTTCTTCAAATTTACTCTTGTCGGCCCGCACCACAGACCCAAATCCGCGTCATCGGTTTCACCGGGCCCATTTACCCTGCAACCCATCACGGCAATTGTTAGTTTGTATTTTTCCGCGTATTCTGTCATTTTTCGCACATCCTGCGCCAAATCCACGAATTTATCATTTTCGACTCGAGAGCAACTCGGGCAAGCTATGATGTTAAGTCCGTCTAAAAAGTTTTCGGGTACCGAACGGAAGCGCCCCTCCGAAATATCCTTCAAAAGATCGCGACCCACGTCGATTTCCTGGCCTTTTTCATCATTCGGCAAAGTCAGAGAAACTCGGATTGTGTCGCCAATGCCGGCCGATATTAATTGTTCAAAGGCAATACGGGTCTTGATAATCCCCTCGGGCGGAAGCCCTGCTTCGGTAACACCCAGATGCAAAGGTACATCCGGCCTCTCTGCGGCAAACCTGCGATTAGCGTCGATTACTTTGTCAGAATCAGAATCCTTCAACGAGACACAATAGTTTTCGAATTTCATCTCATCAAGCATCTGACAATGATCTACCGCACAACGAACCATGGCCTCCGTGGAATCATCTTTATACTTTTCTTTATAGTCAGGATCTACCGAGCCGCAGTTAACCCCGATTCGAATAGCGCAATCGTTTTCTCTTGCCGCTTGGACAATAAACTCTACTTTTTCTCTAATTGTTTTTTCTTTTTCGAGATGAAATAAGTGGCCGGGGTTGTAACGAATTTTATTCACCCAGGGAGCAACAACGGGTGCCAGCTTATAATTTTCTTGCAAATCAACAGACCAAGTACTATCCGGGAATTTTTTTCTCAGAATTTTTAAAGCTTCAACATCTTTTTCGTTATCAACAGCAATACGTATGATGTCAGCTTTGGCTTTTTCCAGTACTTCTATCTGTCTTGCGGTTGCATCCAGGTCTTGAGTTTGCGTTGCCGCCATGCTTTGTACGGCAATTGGAGAGTCCCCTCCAATCACTACTTTTCCAATACGAATCTTTCGGGTCTTTCTGGGCTGCATTATTTTATCATTCCTAGTTTAGGATGGTTTTCAGGTAAAAATGTTGAGCATTCAAATTAATTTTTTTAACAATCTAAATACATCTTATTGTAGCGGGCCTTATCACGCAACTTTAAGCTTGGCATGAGACCCTGAGACAATTGATGAACAAGATTAACAAATAAGACATATCATAACAAGACAGAGATTGAATCAACTATAGATTATTATCTAAAACAAACCGGTTGACCCGCTTACCGGAAGGAATGTTAATATATTATAAGAAAAAGAAACCCTCTCACTTAAACGAGTTATGTGAATCATGAAAATTATTTTAAATGCAACCATCGGGTTACTGCTTGTGGCGCAACAGGTAACGGCGGCACCCCATCATGGGCTGTCATTATATGGTCCCCAAGGCCTGAAATACAAACAAGACGAACCTTATGTATATGCAAACCCAAAGGCACCCAAAGGAGGAAATCTGACACTGGCGGATTTTGGCGCGTTTACAAAACTGAATCCAGCTTCTTTAAAAGGTGTCCCGGCTCCGGGGATTGGTCAGTTGGTTTTCCAAAATGCCATGGACAGCTCTGCGGATGACAATGAGCCTTTTTCACAATATGGAAATCTGGTAGAAAAAGCAGAAGTTTCAGATGATCATTTATCATTAACTTATTATTTATATAAGAAGGCAAAGTT
>CAZMXD010000039.1:0-12181 GCA_964570185.1 uncultured Nitrospina sp.
CTTTGCACCGACATCCAGTCAAAAATTTTATAAAAAGGACCTCGTATTATCTTTTTGCCATTTTGCTCCATGCGATTAAGGTAGAATTCTATAAGTTCCTCTCTTATGGACTCTTCTAGGATTATATAGGAATCTTTTAATAGGGAAACCAAGTCATATTGGCAGGGCCCCATTCTGGCGTCCTGAAAATCTATCACGGTCAGTTTGTCATTTTGTATCATTATATTTCGTGAATGGTAATCCCGGTGCGTGAAAAACCGATCCTGTTTTGATAATTCCCTGCAAAGCGTAAGTAGTGCTAACCGGGTTTTCTTTTGTTTGTCAGGTTCCAAAGCATTCATTAATAACCCGCCGACATAGTGTCGCAGCATGAAATCCATTTCCCACATCAATTTTTCTTCATCAAAAAATAAACCGTGGGCCGGACAATCGGCTGTCATGTTTTCTGTTACGTTTGTATGAAAAGCTACTATAATTTCAATGGCTCTTTGATACCAATCTATAGACTTTTCTGGTTCCTCCGCCAGTTTGTCGGCAAGATGTATGTCTCCACAATCCATTAAAAACAGTAATCCAAGCTCCTGATCGAAATGGAAAACTTCCGGCACAGGTATATTCATTGTTTTGAGAAACTTCTGCATGCAGTTGAAATCAGGATTTTTCTCTAATTTGGCCAATTGCATTATGACAATAGATTTTTTGATCCCAGGTGAAGATTTTAAGTTAAAATTTGCTCGATAGTAATTTCTATCCGAGGCATCGCCTTTAAGGAGGTTACATTCTATTAGAGAAACGGGTTCTTCAAATACAAGTTCAAGGCGGGAAATTAAATCATCTTGGTCAAATCGTTCGGATTCAATGCGTTTTTTTTTCATGGGTATAAAAAAATCTATTTCAATTATCAAACATCTGATGTAGCATTTTGTTTTTTTATTAAATCCAAGCGGAGATTTTCACATGCCGAAACCAAGTTATCATATTTTAGTTTGCACCAACAGTCGTCCTCCCGGGCACCCTCGCGGTTCATGTGGTGAAAATGATTCCAACACAGTTTTTGAAAAACTGGCCATGGGAGTTGAGCAGAAAGGCCTGTTTGGAAAATGTACGGTGACCAACACTGGTTGCATAGGGCCATGTGGTGTTGGTCCGGTAGTGATTGTTTATCCAGACGGAATCTGGTACCAAAAAGTTAAACCCGAAGATGTTGATGAAATTCTCGATCAACATGTTGGTCAGGGTAAAAAGATTGATAGACTGGAAATTCCAGATGAACTCTGGGGCTAGTCATGCAAACCCGGCGGTTAGCAGGATTTGCGTAATTCTCCCCTTTTTATAAAAAGTATTTTAAAAAATAAGAGCGCGCTGTCGTTAGCCGGGTAAGCTTCTGTTATTTACTGCTCGTGCACGCTGGATACAGGTCGAAAACCCAAGCTTTTGATCATTTCAATGTCTCTTTTAGGGTCTTGACCTTTTGTTGTCAGATAGTTGCCGCCTAAAATTCCATTGGCTCCGGCAGAGAATAACTCCTCTTGTTTATCTGTCATCACCTCTTCCCTGCCGCCGCATACAAATAGATCAATTTTTGGCAGAACCAGTCGCAGTAAGGCAATGGTTTTAAGAGCATCGTAATAATCAATCGTTTTTAAATGGTCCAACCCGGTTCCTTCTATGGGTTTCAGGAAGTTGATGGGAAGAGATTGGGTGCCCAGGTCCTGTATAGAAAATGCCAGTTCTACTCTTTGAGAAAAAGTTTCTCCCATTCCAAATATTCCACCTACACAAACCTGCAGTCCGGCCTCTTTAGCATTTTTCACTGCTTTGATTTCATCTTCGTAGGTATGTGTGGTGACAATTTTATCGAAAAAACTGGCGGCGGTTTCAAGATTGTGGTGACATCGATCCAACCCGGCGGCTTTTAATTCTTTTAAATGATTGAGTTCCATTAATCCCAAGGAACAACATGTTTCAAGTTTGGTTTCTGCTTTAATGCGGCGAACCGCTTCAATGACTCGATCCAGTTCTTGCCGATCATTCATTTTGGTCCCGGATGTGACAATAGAAAATTCGTTGGCACCAAAAGCCTCTGCTTCTTTGGCAGCCGCTACCATTTCCTCGACGCTCATCAGTTCGTATTCTGGAGCATCTGTTTTAAACGCGCTCGACTGCCCACAAAACGAACAGTCTTCCACGCAGCGCCCGGACTTAGCATTAACAATGGAACAAATCTTTACGTCATCGCCTTTGAATTTATCACGAATTTGATTGGTTCCTATAAAAAGATAATCCAACTCTTCACGAGTGAAGGATTCCAGTTGTAAAGCCTGTTCATTAGAAATCGATTCGCCTCCAAGAGCTATTTCGACCATACCGTCTATCAGTTCTTTTCGCATTTTAGTTGAATTTCCCCCTGCAGTAAAAATGATAGCCTATCATAGAGATTCTTCATTCATAACTCAATAATTTCACCAATTCTTCTGAAGTTTGGACGGGTGGCAGACAAGTTCCAATTCGGCAGACATAGGCCGTGGCCTTTCCATTTTGCAGTTTGCGGTTTCTCAGTAATGGGATGGTTTTGGCATTAATATCAATATCCTCTTCATAAGAAAACGCAATAACCGAATTAGGAAAAAACCCTTTTCGCACCGTTTTCAGAAGATTTTGAGTCGAAACATCATTTTTTTTCCCTAGAATTGCAACTTCCTTTAACCCTCCCAGGTATAAATGCAGTGCCTGCAACATATAGGTTGAATTGAGTCCGTATTCCATTAATTCATCATTGAAGCTTAGAAAAATATTTTCTGCTTTTTGGGTTAAGTCTGGTTTAATTAAATAGGCAGAAAGCTTTAAAAAAGCCATAGCCGCAATACTGTTTCCGGAAGGTTCGACTCCATCATAGCCGCTGATTTGACGAATCAATAATTTTTCTGCGTCATTGGCGGTTTCATGAAAAGCGCCATTATCGCTCGAAAATTTTTCAACTACGATTCGCATTAAATCTTGGGCTATTTGAATGTAGCGTGGCTCGTAAGTAGCTTCATATAAATCCAGACAAGCTAATGCTGTTGCGCTATAGTCAAATAAATAACCACTATATTTAGCTTCACCTTTTCGATAGCGCCTCAACATTTTCCCATCAGGAGTTCTAAGTTTATCGAGGAGGAATTGCATTGCTTTGGCTGCTTTTTCAATTCGTCTCTTGTCTTCCAAAACACGGCCGGTTTTGGCCATGGCACTAATCATCAAGGAATTCCAAGAAGTGAGTACTTTGTCATCCAGTAAAGGGCGGATGCGATGTTTACGGGCTTCCAACAGTTTTTCGCGGGCTGATCGCAGTTCCTTTAAAAAATTTTCGTGATTCATGCCAATTTCTTTGGCGACGGTCTCAGAGTTTCTTTTTACATGAAGGATGTTTTTACCCTCAAAATTTCCTTTTTGTGTGACATTATAAAAAGGTATTGCAACACTGGCTGTTTTCCTGCCAAGAATTTTTTCTATTTCTTCTTTTGACCAGACGTAGAATTTGCCTTCAACATCTTCGCTATCCGCATCTTCCGCACTGAAAAAGGCTCCTTCTTCAGAGGTCATATCCCTGTCAATGTATTGCAAAAGGTCATTGGCAAAATCGGCAAACTCCTCTTTTCTATTAACCTGATAGGTTTCAATTAAAGCATTTGCAAATAAAGCGTTGTCGTACAACATTTTTTCAAAATGCGGTACAAGCCATTTGTAATCTGTGCTGTAACGAGAAAGCCCGCCACCGATTTGGTCATAAATCCCACCAAACTTCATAGCCTTGAGAGTGTTTTCAGTGATTATCAGGCTATTGGCATTGCCTGTTCTATGGTGATGTCTTAATAAGAGAGAAAGCCCCATAGAAGGAGGAAATTTGTTACTCGATTGAAACTGAAACCCGTGGTTTAATTTGTCGTAGTGATTTTCAAAAAGCTTCTGCGTTTTTTCTTCGCCATCAAAGCTCAGATCATCCAGATCGGTATTTCTTTTTTCTCGAGTAGAAGATTGACGGATGTAATCGATAATAGCCTTGGTTTGCTTGGCAACTTTTTCTTGTTCATTATTCCAAGTTTTAATTAAAAATTGCAATACATCGAGGAAAGAAGGCAAATTATGTCGTTTTTCAGGAGGGAAATAAGTTCCACCGTAAAAGGGGAGGCCATCCGGTGTTAAAAATACATTGAGAGGCCAGCCACCCTGCTGCCCTAATGCCTGCACGGCTTGCATATAAATGCTATCCACATCCGGGCGTTCTTCCCGGTCCACTTTGATACATACAAAATTTTCGTTGAGAACGGCCGCAAGAACCGCATCTTCAAAAGATTCTCTTTCCATCACATGACACCAATGACAAGTCGCGTAACCGATACTGATCAATACCGGAATATTTTTCTCTTTTGCGATTTGGAAAGGCTTGTCACCCCAAGGATACCAGTTGACAGGATTATGAGCATGTTGCAACAGGTAGGGACTTTTTTCTTTTATAAGTTCATTAGTGTAAGCATGTGTCATTGGAATATTGCCAAATCTAAAATAATTAGCGTTCGTTTAATTTATTTCCGTTACAAGATCTTACTGAAAGCTAAAAAATTTTACTCTCCTCCAATAAGATTTTCCAGATATTAAGTTTACCAAAGTCAAAACTAAAAATTCCCGGCAGGGTTTTTTAAATTTGCGGCCTGATATATAAATTATTTCTTTGAACGTTCTTGTCGAAAAATCAAAATATCAACATTGTTTTTAGGATGTTATAATGCCTCCGGATTTAATCATTAGCGGAGATCATGGAATTGCAAAGGTTTTCAGATCTGGCAGAAAAAGAAAGATCGCAATATAACGAAGGACTTCAAAGAGAGGGTTATGATCGTTTTTTTAGCCATTGTCGATATTTTTACATTCAAAGAAGAAACCAACTGGTCAAGGAAAAAGTTCGGTTTGCCCATGACAAAAAGGTTTTAGAGATAGGCTCTACTACATGGAAGGAATGGCTGGAAGGTAATTCAATCGTTCCCGCTTCTTTAACCTGTATTAATATTTCTGAAGTGGAACTACAACGGGGAATAGAATCTGCAATTTACAGCAGGTCTAACCCTCAGTTTGTTCTCATGGATGCGCATAATTTACAGTTTGAGGATCAAACATTTGATTTTGTTTTTGGTGCTGGAATTTTGCATCACTTGAATATGGTTTCAGCTTTGAATGAAATTTATCGCGTATTGAAACCCAATGGAAAAATATTATTTGTGGAACCTTTGGACATGAATCCTGTCGGGAAAATTGTCAGATCTTTAACAAAAAAGGCTAGGACAGCTGATGAGCAACCAATAAGAGTTTGTGATATTGTAGAAATAAAAAAACGTTTTGAAACCCAGTTTTTTCATGAAGAGTTTTTGTCGGTGCCTTTTGGGGTTTTGTCTAGAATATTTTTTAAAGATGGGTCTAACGGCTTAATGCGATTTGCTTTTGCTGCGGACCAATTTGTGCATAGTAATTTCGAATGGATAAGAAATTGGTTTCGTCATGTTTTAATTGATGGGGTGCGAAAATAAACCTGGTATTTAATAACTGCCATGATCGTTTGCCTAGAAAAATCTCATTAAGTGATTTTCTTTACAGATATTGAACCTTTCCTGAAACGAACTTTCCTTTGATTGATATGCGGTTGATCCGGATAAATATCAGCAATCCTAAAACTAATTAATTTAATGAGCCTTGTATTAGTTTATTTGGATAAAATTATAACTTTTAGTCTGGCTAGTTTTGTTTGTTTCTCATTTTTTTCCATCAGTTTAACTCAAATTTCCTGCGGAATTGGTGGTCTTGCCTGGGCGACCAAATGTTGCCTGACTCGGTCTTGGGGAGAGGAAAATTTTCCATTAAAAATTCCATTTTTGATTTTTGTTTTAGCTTGTTTTGTGGCAGTGGCTGGATCAGTTGATTTTTCAGAAAGCTACAAGTCACTAAAGCGGCTGCTAGAAATTCTAATATTTTTTTGGGCTGTCAATTGTATTGATAGGCAAGAGTTGAGGGAGCGGCTCACTTTACTTTTAATTGCATCGGCCGCTGTATCCACTTTGATTGGCTTTTATACTATTTGGGAAGATGGACTTGTTATATTGATAGAAAGCCTTGCCTATGGCCATCGAGTTGAAGGCGCCATGAGTGTTTATATGACTTACGCGGGTCTTTTAATGCTGGCTCTTTTAGTAGCCTCCGGAAAGCTTGTTTTTTCTCCTAAAGAAAACAAATGGTTGCTGATAGCAATTATGATGATGACTGCGTGCCTCCTATTGACTTTTGCGAGGCAAGCCTGGTTGGGAGTTGTGGCTGGCGTTATTTTCCTGATAGGTTTCCGAAAAAAGGCTTTGCTATGGTTTTTGCCTTTTATTTTGGGATTTATTTTTTTGGTTTCCCCGCACGCAATCCAGAACAGAATAAATTCTTTGGTCAATTTAAACGATGATAACCTCCAGCGACGACTAGCTCTTTGGCAAGGAGGATGGCTGGTATTCAAGGATCATCCTATTATAGGTTGTGGTTTTAAATGTATTGATTCTGTCCATCAGGATTATCCGGATCCTACGGGGATTGTTAAAAAATTGAGAGGATTGCATAATAATTTTATTCAACTGGCAGTTGATACAGGTCTGTTTGGTTTGATCTCCTGGATTTCTATCTGGGTTGTTTATTTTATGACCTTGTATCAGCGACTCATTGCGATGAATGGAGATCTCGCTTATAAAAAGGATGCGATGGGTGCCGCAGCTGCTGTAACAGGATTTTTAGTGGCCGGGTTTTTTGAAACTAATTTTTATGACTCCGAAGTCAGTATGTTGCTTTATTTTATAATGGCATTGCCATTTACTGCGACCAGCAAACAAGCGATCTCGGAATAGTTTGCTTTACCCGGATTTGCCAGGCGGCCATTGAGAAAAAAAATCCGGGAACGATTTTTCCACGCATTTTGGGTTTTTAATTTTTACTTCGGGAATTTTTAATCCGGCTATGGCAAAACTCATTGCCATTCGATGGTCATTGTAGGTTTCTATTTCAGCCCCTTGGTATTTTCCCGGTCTAATTAAAATAAAGTCTTCCCCCGTCTCTACTTCAGCGCCCAGTTTTCCCAATTCACTTGCCAGTGCTTCAATGCGATTGGTTTCTTTAATCTTTAGGTTACCGATGTCTTCTATCAATGTTTCGCCCTTGGCAAATAGAGCGATGACTGCCAGGGTTTGAACGGTATCCGGCATATTATTCATATTGATAGTTATTCCTTTTAATGGATTTCCTTTTAATTGCAGCGAGTGAGCAGACCTTTTAACTTTGCATCCCATTTTCTCTAATACATCCGGAAATTTTGCGTCTCCTTGAACGCTTAAAGGATTTATCCCGGAAAGATTGATTTCACCTCCTGTTACTGCTGCCGCACCAAGAAAATAAGAGGCACTAGACCAATCTCCTTCAACCTGGTAGGTTTGAGCTTCATAGATTTGGTTCGCTTGAACGCTAAAATTTTGATAGCTATCATTCTCTACCGTTACTCCAAATGTGTTCATGATATTCAATGTGATATCTGCGTAAGATTTTGATGTTAAGTCACCTTCAATAATAACGTTGGTGTCATTTTTGAAATAAGGGGCTGATAGAAGAAGCGAAGTGAGATATTGACTACTTTTATCCCCAGCTAATTGCACCTTCCCTCCATGGATTCCTTCGCCTTCTATTTCTAAAGGGGGGCAATCGTTATTGTAGGTAGGAATGGCTTTGACTCCCATTTGCATCAAGCAATCGAGTAAGTCTGCAATCGGACGCTCTCGCATTCTTTCATCTCCATCTAGACGAACCTTTCCTTTAACCAAAGCTGAAAATGTTGTTAGGAATCGCATCGTCGTTCCGGCATTACCAACAAAGATATCTTTAGTTGGAACCATTAATTGCCCACCCATACCAGAAACTATAAAATCTCCTGCTTCTTCTTGCACCTGAATGCCAAAACTCTTTAACGCCTCTATCATGTATTTGGTGTCATCACTTGCCAAAGGTTTTTTAAGGCGGCTAACCCCATCTGCTAAAGCCGCGATCAATAAGGCACGGTTTGTAAAACTTTTGGAGCCGGGTATTATCACCGTTCCACATATTTTCTCTACAGGCTTGATTTCTATCATGGTTCAATCATATTTAAGATAACGAAATCGAAAATATACCATAACAAGCTAAGGCTATTCCTTAAATGTTCTGGGCCCTTTTCATTAGTCGTAGGCTAGTTGTTTCGATTTTTGGATTCTGATATGATCGAATCTCTGGCAGATTTGTTGAAAAGATTTTTATTTGTATGATTTTAAAGGCGCTTTTTGAAGACCATTATGAGTGAGGATAAGAAAGAAAGCTTGTGGTATAAGTTATGGGATCATCGTTCGAAGAAAGAAAAACAGCGTCTTCGGTCACTTATTCCCTATATTCTATACGGAGTTGCCGTGTTTTACGGGATCATATACTTATCTATTCTTAATACGGTCAACCGCGAGAGAACAGGAACCACGGTTAAAACCTGGTTTGGTGGTGATCGTGATGAGGTGATCCAAGCCCGAGAAAAGGAAGAAAAAGAAATCAAAGAAAGTTTCAGTGCTTTACGAAAGCGCGTTTCTGGAGGACACTGAAGGCCAAAGCCGTGGAGAATATGTCAAAGCATTATGCAACGGACTTTGCTATTTAAGCTTCTGGAAATGGTTACCTCTTAAATTTAACGAGCAAGAATATGAAACGATTAGTCTTTTTTTCCAATTGGTTGTATTTGTTTTCGCTAAGCCTGTGGGTTGCGGGTATGTTCCTGCTTGGTATTCTGGTAGAAATAATGGTTCGCATTAACTTGAAAGATCAAAAGTTGGTTGCAAGCACCATCATGAATAGGATCATGGATGTTTTTAATATCCATATCATATACACCTGCATTACGATCATGGTTTTAGCCGAGTTGATTAAATTTTTAGTTTCTAAATACGGCTCGGTGGGCTACGAACCTCAGTTGGTAACCAAACGCCGTTACACCAGAGAAGTTTTTCTCGCGGTCATGGTTGTTCTGGCTATTTATTTGGGCAGTTTTTTACGACCGGAAATGCACGCAATGGACAAACTGAAAAAGGCTAATCCGGCAGACCAAAAATTACAGATTCAGTTTGACCGATATCACAGCCAATTGACCTGGTTGTATACTATTAATATGTTTTTAGGCCTCTCGTTATTTTATATTCATGGAAAAGAAATGACCCGTTTCTCGGCGCGGACTAAAGAGAGCGGGTAAATCGTTGTATTAAGCCTTTGATTAATAGCACTTCATTCAATCGAATCCTTTCCGTTTTATGTTTTTTTTGTTTGTTGATTAACAATGGGATTTTTGTGCCCGAAGCATTTTCCCAAACTGTTAAACAGCAAAATAAAAAATTTAAAGTAGAAAAGTTTGCGAACATGGCCTGGGTAAAAGGAGGAAGATTTTTACGCGGGTCCAGTTTTAAAGAAAACCAGGCCGCGCTAAAAATGTGTCGTAAATATGACCGATCTTGTCAACTTTGGTGGTTTTCTGATGAGTTCCCTTCAAAACTAATTACTTTAAAAAGCTACTGGATAGATATTTATGAAACCACGAACGCACAATATCTCGATTTTGTGAAAGCTACGGGTCATCGGCCCGCTTTAGATGACACCTGCGCAACGGATTCATGTTGGGAAGGAAATTTATGGAAGAGGGATTCTTTTTCATCTTTGATACGAAAGCAACCTGTTACTCAGGTCAGTTGGTATGATGCGGTAGCCTACTGTCAATGGAAAGGGAAACGTTTGCCCACAGAAGCGGAATGGGAAAAAGCCGCAAGAGGCCCTACTGGTAATATGTATCCGTGGGGTAATGGTTCTCCAAAAAGGCGCGCTACTTATAGCAGAAAATGGCAGGGTATTGGCACGATGACCACCGTTGGTAGTTACCCAAGGGGTGTTTCTATTTATGGGCTTCATGATATGGCGGGAAATGTTTGGGAGTGGGTAAATGATTGGTATAGTCGAACTTATTATCGAAAAAGTAAGCAAAAAAATCCTAAAGGGCCCGAGATTGGAAAATTCAAAGTTCTTCGCGGAGGTTCCTGGGTAAACTTTCCGGACTCGCTTCGTAGTGCATTCCGAAGGTGGAGCAAACCAGATGTACGTTTCAATGACACAGGATTTCGTTGCGCAAAAGACTCAAAAGAAGTCCTTGAATAAAAACTTATAATGGCCAATAAAATAAAACGTTCTGATGAACTCACAGACCGCGAGCGCGGATTGTTAGAGCCCTATCTTTCTGATGTCAATGCAAATGTGTTTACACTTGAAAATTTTAATCCAGAAGTGATTGGCGGGGCTCTTGCTCGTTATAGTCGGGCTCCTACCGGATTTAAAGAAACAGTTGTAAGGGAATTTTTGAATCCTGATGGGACTCCAAATGATGTAAAAGGTTCACAGATGATTGATCGAGTCGTCAATAAGTACGGTGACGAATCGGTTGCGGAGTTAGCAGTGGCTCCCTTATGCATAGAAGAAATTTCCAATTTAATGACAAAGGTTATTGAGGACTGCCGCATTGGTGGTTCTCCTATTGAGGAGTCGACCCGATATGTTCTTTACGATATAAAAAAGAACGGAAAATGGAGATACATTTGCCCTGATAATATTCTCAAATCCGGGTTGGGTAATAAGTTCAAGGGTAATATGGATTTTCTTTTTGAAACGTATGCGGAGATGGCTGAACCCATGCAGGACTTATTTCGCAAACGTTTGACAAAAGAAGCTTTTGAAATTGAAGTGGAAAGAAGTGGCCAAATCCAAAAGGCCGGGTTGTCGAAATTACTAGATGAAAATGAAATCAAGGCGCATAGAATTGCCTACAACTTTACCATCAGAAGCGCGGCGTGTGATGTGATTCGCTGTATTCTTCCCGCGTGTACTCAGGCGAATGTTGGCTTGGTGGGAAATGGCAGATTTTATTCAGGACTTATTAGTAAATTAATGACGAGTGATTTGTGCGAAGCTAATCAACTCGCTGATTCAATTCGCAAAGCGTTGAACACGCAAATCCCTACTTTTATAAAGCGCGCAGACAGAAATTCTTACATAGCAGAAAATTATAAGACGATGCATAACCTGGGTAAGGAGCTATTTGATGCTATACCTATTGAATCTGCCGCAGAAGTTACTTTGCTGGAAGATGCGGCAGAGGACCATTACATTAATTTGTTGGCAAACATGATTTTTCCTTATGTAAAACATTCCTCCAAGCAAATAAGACAGGTTATTAAGCAATTACCCGATCAAAAGAAAAAACAGATTTTTGAGACCTATTTTGGTTCACGAAAAAGTAAGCGAGATAGACCCGGTCGGGCTTTGGAATACGGTTACCCTATTCAGTTCGATATATTGGCGGGCTTCGCCGAGTATCGCGATTTGCAAAGGCATCGAATGCTGACACAACAAAGGCAGGATCTGGGAGTTGAATTAGGGTATTCCGTCCCGGAAGAAATTACTGAAATTGGTATGGCTCAAAAAGTTCAGGAATGTTTTGAGCGTACAGAATCTTTGCACCGTGACTTAAAGCGGGCGGGTTTTCATCAGGAAGCGCAATATGCCACGTTGTTTAATCATTTCATCCGATGGAATATGGGGATGAATCTTAGGGAATTGGGTCATTTTGCAGAGTTGCGTACTCAAAAAGCCGGCCATCCCAAATATCGTCGGACTACACAAATGATGGCAAAACTTTATCTGCAACGTCATCCAGAAATGGAACCGGCCCTAAAATTCGTTGATTATAACGACTACGACGGGGGTATCACCCGAGCCGATCAGGAGGCTCGTACCGCCCGCAAAAGCCTTACTAAAGGCATCTTCGATGATCAGGATACCATTTAGCAAGTTAGCAAATGAGGCGGGTTTTAATTTAGAAGGTCATTTCTAATTGGCTTTAAGCAATGGGTTTCCTGGCTAAATCCTTTTCTTTTTTGTTGTCGAATTATTGTCCCTCCGCGACCAGTAGCTGGTAGAAATGTATGGGATTTTGTGGTAGTCTTGTGCGCTTTTATATTCCCCCAAACCAAAATTTTTATTGAGAGATAGTGATATGAAAATTGGAGTTCCAAAAGAAATCCAT
>CAZMXD010000040.1:0-11792 GCA_964570185.1 uncultured Nitrospina sp.
AGTGGCGGAATTGATTCGGCGTTGACCGCGGTCATAGCTACAAAAGCTTTAGGAGAGGAAAACGTTGTTGGGGTATTGATGCCGTCACCCTATTCTTCTGAAGGTAGCATTAGAGATTCTCTGCATCTGGCTAAAAACTTGGGTATCAAAACGTTAAAACTCCCTATTAAAAAAGCCATGGAAGCCTACGATAAAATTCTAGGCAAAGTATTTTCGGGTACTACCTCTGGTTTGGCGGAAGAAAACCTGCAAGCGAGAATACGCGGGAATATACTCATGGCACTTTCCAATAAAAAGGGATGGATGGTATTGACGACGGGCAATAAAAGTGAAATTAGTGTCGGCTACTGCACTTTATATGGTGATATGGCGGGTGGATTTGCCGTGATTAAAGATGTCCCAAAAGTCTGGGTTTATAAAATATCTCGTTGGCTTAATAATGAACAAGAAGTCATCCCAGAATCTATTATTACAAAAGAGCCTTCTGCGGAATTGAGACCGGATCAAAAGGATACAGATTCACTCCCTCCCTACGATTTGTTAGATCCCATCCTATTGAAATATATCGAAAAAGATAAATCATCAGATGAAATTAAAATTTCTGGCTTGTCGGCTGCAGACATTAAGAGAGTCGTAAAATTGGTAGATGCAAGCGAATACAAACGTCGACAGGGTCCGCCAGGCGTAAAAATTACACCAAAGGCCTTCGGAAAAGACAGGCGTTTTCCTATAACTATTCGCCGTGGAGATAACTAATTTTTTAATCAATTAAAGGATTAAAAAATTTACCTTATATTGGGTTTTTTGAGAATATTTGTTGCGTTGCCTCCTCAATTAAGGGGTGATAAAATTGTTCCCATTCTTGAAATAAAAAGTATTTCATATCAAGTTTATATATAAAGGGAAAAAACTATGAAAAAAATTGGTGTCGTTCTTTCAGGATGTGGTGTGTTTGACGGCGCAGAGATTCACGAATCGGTTATAACTCTTTTGGCCATAGACCGCGCAGGCGCCCAGGCAGTGTGCATGGCACCCGATGTAGATCAACTCCATGTTATTAATCACCACAATGGTGAGGAAATGGTTGGTGAAAAGCGTAATGTTCTAGTTGAATCAGCACGTATTGCCCGAGGCGAGATAAGAGATATCAATGCTATTAAAGCCGATGATATTGATGCGCTGGTTTTCCCTGGTGGATTTGGTGCAGCCAAAAATCTCTCAAGTTTTGCAGAAAAAGGCGATGAATGCGATGTGCACCCTGATGTCATGCGATTGGTGAAAGAGTTTGCAGCCAAACAAAAACCACAGGCGGCTTTATGCATTGCCCCAGCTATGATGGCAAAAATCTATGAAAGTGAAACAGACAAACCCACTTTGACAATTGGTAACGACAAAGATGGCGTTAGCATGATTGAGGCTATGGGAAGCCAACACCAGGAATGTACTGCAAAAGAGTTCATTTTTGATGAAAAAAATAAAATTATCTCCACACCTGCGTATATGGTGGGAAAAAGTATTTCTGAAGTGGCAGAGGGGATTGAAAAAACCATCAATAAGCTAATCAGTATGATTTAACAATTAAATTTCCTTGCCAAATTAGCACCAATTCCTTGTATGGGATCTTTTTTCGCCATTTTCCTCGCTTCCTAAATCCTCTTTCTTCTTATAATTAAAGGATTTTCCCGATTTTCCCGTAAAGAATATAGGGTCCCTTGTATATAATGTGGTAGGTATATTGTTTATTGATCAGATTCGAAGAGTTTATACCTGCCTCATAAACCTTATAGCCAAATGAGCAAATTTAAAAAAAAATTACTGGTCACTGGTGGAGCCGGGTTCATTGGTAGTAATTTTATAAATTATATTCACCGATGTTACCCCAATTACAAAATACTGCTGCTCGATGCGCTGACATATGCGGGAAATCTGGATAATATTTCTTCTTCTTTAAAATCTAATCATCATTTTGAATTTTTCCACGGCAATATCACACATCCAGACATTGTCGGCAAACTTGTTGCCGAGGCCGATATCGTTGTTCACTTTGCAGCTGAATCACATGTAACTAAATCGATATATGACAATGCTATATTTTTTGAAACAGATGTAATTGGCACCCAAGTGGTCGCAAATGCCGCGGTGAACAATCCTGTAGAATTGTTCGTTCATATTTCATCTTCCGAAGTTTACGGAACAGCTATAATTGATCCAATGGATGAAGAACATCCCTTGAATCCGATGAGTCCTTATGCGGCAGCAAAAGCTGGGGCAGACAGGTTGATTTATTCCTATATTAAAACCTACGATTTGCCAGCTGTAATAGTTCGACCTTTTAATAATTACGGGCCGTACCAACACTTAGAAAAAGCTATCCCTAACTTTATTGTAAGCGCATTGCAAGATAAATGTATAAATATTCATGGCGATGGCAAAAGTTCACGAGATTGGATGTTTGTAGAAGATACTTGCGAAGCACTGGATAAAATTTTGCATATAGAAAGAAGAAAAGTAATAGGTGAGGTTATAAACCTTGGAACGGGCAGCGATACTTGTGTTTCAGATATTGGAAAAAAAGTTTTAGAAAAGTTAGGTAAATCAAAGAACAAACTTAATTATATAGAAGATCGCCCAGGCCAGGTTGCCCGCCATATTTCTGCTACAAAAAAATCACAGAATTTATTAGGTTGGAAAACACGAGTAGGCTTGGATGAAGGCTTGGATAAAACCGTAGAGTTTTACAAAAATAATCGGCAGTGGTGGGAAAGATTTATCTGGATGAAAGAACTTTGGGGCTCTTGAAACCATCAACAATAATTTTATCGATGCGTGTATCTATTCTTCAAATTTCATACTTACCTTGGCTGGGATTTTTCGAGCAAATGAACCGTTCAGACCAATTCGTATTATATGACGATGTCCAGTTCACTCGTCGAGACTGGAGAAATAGAAATAGGATTCGAATTGAAGAAGGTTCAACTTGGTTGACCGTCCCAGTTATTCAGAAAAATAAATATAAACAAAGTCTCCTCGAAACAAAAATAGACAACGCAACTTCATGGAAACGAAAACATTTGGAAACGATTCGCTGCCATTATTCCAAAACACCTTTTTTCGATTTGTATTTTCCCTGGTGTGAAAAAATATATAGCAGTGAATGGAACTATTTGCTGGACCTTTCTTTGGAGACAGTCCAATACTTGAAAGAGGAATTAAAAATCAAAACACCAATTTTACGCTCATCCGAGTTGGGTGGAGCAGGCAAAAAAACCCAAAGACTGATTTCCATTTGTAAAAAACTTGGCGCAACTCATTACCTGAGCGGAGGATCGGCCAGAAACTATATTTTAGATTCAGAATTTTCGGATCAAAATATTGAATTAGAATATCAGGAATATCAACATCCAGAATACCCTCAGCGTTACGAAGGATTTGTTCCATTCTTATCGACCATAGATTTATTATTCAATTGTGGCAAAAAAAGTCTGGGCATCCTCAAACAACCTGAACCAAATTGTAATTGAAAAGCGTACTATAATGGATTTTAAATTTTTACAAAAAATTTTACCTCGCTTGTATTCTTTTCTGCCCTTCTATCTGCTGCCAGGTTATTCTTTTCCTCCTATTCAGGCCTTCTTTGAGGTGACATATCGATGCAATCTACGTTGCGACATGTGCCATTATCTTGAAATAATCGAGGATACGGAAAATAACAAAAAATACAAAAACGAAATGTCCGCCGAGGAAGTGAAAAAAGCAATTTCAAAACTTCCTCGCTTTACCTTGATCACCTTCACAGGCGGAGAAGCTTTTATGAAAAATGATTTCATGGAAATACTCCGCTTTGCCGTCAAATACCACAAGGTGCATATCATCACAAATGGAACGACTTTAAACAAAAAAGTGGTAGAAGAATTGATGCAATTGCGCCTTAAATCGGTTTGGGGCTGCGGATTATTTTATATGGGTGTTTCCATTGAAGGTGGCGAAGAACTGCATGATAGGATTACGACGATTCCCAGTTCTTTTAAAAAAACCACTCAGGGCCTGGAAAATTTGATCCTATCAAAAAAGCAGTCAAAATCTAAATTTCCACTAATTCACCTCACTTGTGTAATCAATCGTGAAAACGTAATGGATCTAACTGCCCTATACGAATATGCAAATAGGCTAGATTTAAATGTTTGTAATTTTGTGGTTAGCAGCCCTGCTACCTACTGGCATGGGAAAGATTATGACCAAGATCATCATTTGAAAAAACCTACGGCACCAGTTGAAGAAATAGATCCGAAAATTTTGCACGACCAATTGCTACAACTCGAAAAAATGAGCACTCGGTTTAAAACAAAACTAAGATACTCTCCAAACTATATAACCAAGGAAGAAATCGTTCGTTACTATACAAATAAAAGTTCATACAAAGACTACCGTTGCTATATCCCTTGGGCAAAAGTAGCTTTTTCTGCATATGGTGACGTGTTTAGTTGCCCCCATTACAGAGTGGGAAATCTTAACAATGGAAGTGGGCCCATCTCCTGGCACTCAGATCGAGCAAAAGAGTTTCGTTACAAATTAAAGACGCAAGGAATATTTCCTGGCTGTCTTGGCTGTTGTCAATCGGAGTTTATAGGACACAGAACAAAGAATTCGGATTAGTCCACAATCATGAGCCATATGGATAAGCAAATAGATATTTCAATTGTCATTCCAGTTTTTAATGAAACATCCCTTATTGATGAATTGTACTCAAGACTAAAGGTTGTATGCGAAGAATTGAGACGAAACTATGAAATTATTATTGTAGATGATGGTAGCTCTGACGGTTCTCATGAAAAACTCACAAAACTGAAAAATAATGATGCCACCCTTCGTATTGTAAAGTTTACTAGGAACTTTGGACAACAAGCGGCAGTACTCGCTGGTTTTAGAATCAGTCGGGGAAAAATCATCGTTCAGCTGGATTCTGACTTGCAAAATCCCCCTGAAGAAATTCCAAAACTTTTGGAAGCCATGTCAGAGAATATTGATCTGGTAACAACAGTACAAAGAAAACGACGAGACGGTGCAATAAGGGTTCTTGGTTCCCGCTGCCTTTTGAAAATAGGTCAAATGCTATTCGGGAAGCAGGTGAAATTAAACTTAAGTTCTTTTCGTGCTCTTCGGCGCAGTGTTGTTGAAAAGATTGAATCCTGCAAAGATCGATCAAGATATATGGCCGTATTAATGAGTTGGATGGGCTTACCCACCGCTGAAATTGAAGTAGAACATCATGAAAGAAAAAAAGGAAATACCAAATACAGTTTTCTTAACCTTTTGATATTGGCTTGGGATTTAGTGACAGGTTATTCAAGCTTTCCCCTGCGCATGGTAACTTATATGGGATTATTTGGTGCCTTGCTTGGATTTTTGATGATGATATTTTTGCTTTTCCAAAGAATCATAAATGGGATTTTAATCGAAGGCTTTGTGGTTTTATCTGCCGTGTTTGCATTTTTCGCCGGTGTTCAACTATTGTCTATAGGTTTTTTAGGTGAGTATCTTGGCAGAGTACACCAGCAAATTCAGGAACGTCCTGACTATATCATTGAGAAAGTAAACTAATAATGCGCGTTAAACCCCTTACTTCACTGATCATCGAACCTACCAATACTTGCAACTTACGTTGTTCCTTTTGTTTTGTGACAGAAGGAATGACGCGTGATGAAGGTTTTATGGATTTAGATTTGTTTAAAAAAATTATTGACGACACTCCTGCCCTGGAACATCTTTGCATGCATAATTGGGGAGAGCCTCTACTGCATAAAGATATTTTTAAGATGTTTGATTATGCGCATAAAGCAGGAGTTAATTACATTGTCATGAATACCAACGGCACATTATTGAACGAAAAAATGATTCATCAAATTGTTGAAAGCCCCCTCAATATCATTAGATTTTCTATTGATGGTTCAGCAGAAACCTTCAAAAAAATACGCGGAGTCGAATTAGATAAAATTGAAGCTAATATTCTTCGGTTGAAAGAAATCAAAGAAGCCCAACGCCCTGAATTAAGTATGGGAGTTGTCTTTACAGTGGAAGAAGAAACCCAGCAAGATACTGATGAGTATATTAAACATTGGGAAAATATAGTCGACCATGTTCGAACACAACCGAAATTAATACAAAGTCCACGCAAAGAACCTTGCCCAGAACCCTTTGGAAAAGATTATGGGAAATTGGTGGTTCTTTGGGATGGCACCGTTATTCCCTGTTGTGTTGATTATAATGCTAGCCTTAAATTGGGAAACGCTAAAACGAAACAGGTTTCCGATTTGTGGAAGAATGAGGAAATTAAAACATTGCGATATCAACATGAAAAAGGAAGCTACCCAAAAGTATGCGCCAATTGCAATGAATGCGAAATATCAAAAACAAACAAACGCTTCTTTTTTGATGAAATTCAAGAAGTGATTTAATTTTTTGAAATGACATCCGTCCTGGGCAAAGAAAAAATATTAGAGGAAAATCGCCGCATTCATGCCCTTGAAAACCAATTATATTTAGCCCGTCATCCAGAACAAACCAATTTTTTCCAAAATTCATGTGTCGAAAAAACTCTTGATCAAATTTGCGCTCAATTGAATCCAGAAGCAAAGGTTCTGGATCTTGGCTGTGGTACCGGATATTTATTTTTAAGGTTTTTGCGAAGAGGATTCAATGTAACCGGACTGGATATTTCCAGTGAGATGGTTCAGATAACAAATAATTCCATCACTGAAAATGAGAAACACCGTGCGCATCTTTCAGTAGGCGACGTCGAAGAGTTTATGGATGAAAATCGAGAAGATTTCGATCTAATTATATTTTCGGCTGTCCTGCACCACCTATTTGATTATGAAATGGCACTAAAAAAAGCATGCAAGGGCCTCAAGTCAGGCACAAAAATTCTGATATTTTTTGAACCCTTGAAACAAGAAGTCACCTCATCCTTGCGTTATGTTTTTCATAGAATCCTTTCATGGTTGGATGAAAAATCCTACCAGATTGAAATGGGTATTCGTAACATCCCTTTATTCGAAAATGAATACCATCATTCAGATTACCAACGCCAGTTTGGTGGAATTGATCCAAGAATTGTTGAAAAAATATTAAGGAAAGAAAGCTTCTCAATCTTAAAATCAGAAAAATATTGCGCTCGCCGATTCGGCATCAGCGCATGGCTTGCAAATAAAATTTTACGAACACAGAATACGTTTAATATTCTCGCTGTTAGAAAATAGGGTTAATAATTATCAAACAATTTCAAGAATTTTCATTCCGGTCAAAGCTGTAGATTTCTGCAAAGCATCTTCTCCCCGAGGGGTTAGTTTATTTCCCGCAACATTTAGAAACTGTAATCCCGAAAGTGTTTTTGAATTGGCAAGACATATTGCCCCCTCATCGCCAATCGCATTAAGGGCAAGAACCAATCGTTTTAGGCTAGAAAGGTTTTTAGATTCTGAAATGGCCTTTGCACCTGAAGCATGAATCCAATTTTCGTTTTCAATAGAAAGGGTTTCCAAGTTTAGCAAGGTAGTTGAACATGCCAACGCTTGTGCCCCTTTGTCGGAAATATTATTATTGTTCAACCTCAAAGTTTTTAGAGAAGAGCAATTTGGTGAATTTGCTAACGCAATTGTTCCTTCCTGATTCAATTTATTTTCTCCTAAATCCAAATTTTTCATTTCTTTCATATTAATCGAATCAGCTAAAGCTTTTGCTCCCTCTGCGCGCAAGTCATTATTATTGAGGTCAAGTGCCTGAAGTTTCGTTATTGATTTAGACTTTGAAAGAGAAATTGCGCTATCGGTTGTCAAGCCATTATTATGCATTACCAATTTTTCAAGGTTTGCAAATAATTTAGAATCAGCCATGGCATAGACGCCGTCATCTCCGACATGGTTATTATTCAGAATCATTGCTTTCAAGTTAGGAAAAACCATAGAATTACTTAAAGCTTCGATACCAACTTCAGTTAATCCATTATCCGATAAATTTATCGTAGTCAAAGAATTTAATGGTGATGCCTTTGAAAAATAATTCAAACCCTCATCACCAATGCCCGTGTCCCGAAGGTTTAATTCAACAAATTGCTGACAGAGAGAGGATCCGACGAGAGATTTAAGACCCAATGCTTCTAGACGATTGTACGATAGGTCGAGGCATTTTAAATTGGAAAGCCCTGCGGCCATTGAAAGGACTTTTGCCCCTAGCGAGCTTATTTCATTACTAGAAATATTAAGACTTTTAAGTCTGTTTAAAGATAAACATTTTGAAAGATAAAATATTGCCTCGTCATCCAAATTGTTATTGGCAAGGGTAAGCGTTTCGAGATTAGCAAACGAATCGGAAGCGCAAAGTGCTTGCAAACCTGCAGAATTGAGCCCAGTCTGATCCAAACTTAGATGTTTTAGACTCTTGATAGGAGTGAATCCCGAGATGGCTTTAAAATCCTCGTCTTTCAGCTTACAGCCATTTAGCTCCAGGCTTTTTTTATCACTGCTAATTTTTTCCTGGATTAGGCATCCCAGTTCCGGATTTTTAGTATTCTTTTCAAAGTATCGTAGAAAATCCAGACTATCATCAATATCTTTTGCTTCCACCATGAAACTTTCCTTTATGAAATAGGGCTGATTATAACATTAACTTTAACAGCCTGTATCTAAAAGGAGATTGAGCTAGACTAAATTTATAGGGAGGCGGGGGGAGTATTAATTAAAGTGAACAGATACTGCTTTGGAAACACCCTTCTCTTCCATGGTGATTCCATAAAGAGCATTGGCAAACGTCATGGTTTTCTGATTATGGGTGATTATAATAAATTGGGTATTGACTGCCATCTCTTTCAACATTTCCTGAAAACGAACCACATTGGCTTCGTCAAGGGGAGCATCAACTTCGTCCAGCAAACAAAATGGACTGGGACGAACTTTGAAAACGGCAAACATCAGAGCGATGGCCGTCATCGATTTTTCCCCACCGGATAAAAGTGAAAGTGTCTGTAAACTTTTTCCGATTGGATTAGCGGTTATCTCAATTCCTGAATCTAGAGGGTTGGCTTCATCTATCAAAGATAAATTAGCCTTACCACCTTGAAATAAACGGGCAAACACTTCCTTGAAATTTTCATTGACCTGCTCAAATGTATCCAAGAACCGCTGCTGAGTCGTACAATTTATCTTTTCAATCGTTGAATGCAACAACTCGATAGATTCAGCTAAATCGTCTTGCTGCTCTTTTAAAAAGGTATAACGCTCGTTGGTTTTTTCAAATTCGGATAAAGCTGCCAAGTTCACCTCTCCCAATCGCGCTAATTTGTCTTTAAGCTCTTTTACGGAACTCTCAATTTCCTGCTCGTCAATATTTTCATCATAAGCAGCATTCAACTCCTCACGAGTAGCGTTAAAATCTTCATAAGCACGTTCTTCAATATGAGCATTTTGCAACTTAGTTTCAGAACGTTTGATTTCTATCTGGGATAATGTTTCCGTAATTTCCTGAATTTTTTTAGTTAATTCACGAATGTCATGATCTATTTGCTTCTGCGTTTTTTCATTTTCTCTTAGATTTTCTTCCTCTTGCACTGCCTGCGCACTGATAGCGTCTTTTTCTCTGGACTGCTTTAATATATTTTCTTCTAAAACCGCAATATCACTATCAATTTCGATAATTCGGTCCTGATTGGAAATTTTATCTGATTCGCGCTTTTCAATTTGTTGCTGCAAGTTTTGTTGTTGTAATTCCAATCTTTTTATTTCAGTGAGAGTATTTTCCCGCCGGCCGATTAAAGAGGTGACCAAGACTTTCAGTCCGCTGATCTCCACCGATTTTTCTTCCAAAATGCTTCGGCTTTTTTCCAACCCAGCTCGCTCTTGACTTAGCAACTCCTCTTCAGCGCAGCTCTTTTGTTCGACTTCCTTTAACTGTGCAGCCAATGAGCCTTTCTCACTTTCGAGTTTCTTCAACTGCTGGTTTAAATTCATCGATTCTGCATCCAAAACGGAAGACCGATTTTCCTGTCTTTCCAGTTCTTGACCGATTTGGTCAATATCACGAAGGCTATTGTTATTTTCTAATTCTTTTTGGTGAACCTCTCCATCAATATGCTTAAGCTTCAATTCCAACTCTGCCAAAGCTCTTTTATCAGCCTCAATTATCACTTGTGATGCTTCCAATCCTTCCTTTAACTCTTTAACACTTTGGGAAAGGTTCTCAATTTCCCTATTTCTGGCGATCAACCGTGTTGACTCACTCTTGGTAGACCCTCCTGTCATGAATCCACTCGCCTCAATCATTTCTCCATTCAAAGTTACTACCGTTCCATGAAATTCTGGATTCTGGTGGAGGTGCATGGCAACCTGCAAATCCTCAACGATAACCACATTCCTCAACAACAGCTCAAGGACAGGTCGGTAATCATCAACGCAATTAATGAAATTCAGGGCCTTGCCAATAATGCCTTGCGTACCATTCAAATGTAAAGGGGGACTTGGAGTGGGTTTTGGATTCAAGGGAACAAACAAACCTCGTCCTGACTCATTATTTTTTAGATAACCAATAGCTTCCATCGAATCAGAGTAAGAGTTGACTATGACACTTTGGAGTTTGTCACCCAATGCGGTCTCTATAGCTGTTTCATATTCCGATGGTGTTTGAAGGACTTCAACAAGGACTTCCCTAATACCAGAAATCCTTTCACCATTTTCTCGGCTCATAAGAGACTTTATACCTTCGTGGAATCCTTCGAAATGTGTCCGTAGTTTTTTTAATGATTCCAGCAGAGAAGACTTGCTAATATACGTTTCTTTTCTTTCATTGTAGGCATCAACTTTCACCTGCGCCTGATTCATTGCTTCCATGACTTGTTGTTTTAGCAGATCCTGTTGTTTTTTTAATTGTTGAAACTTGTCGATTCGAGATTGATGTTGGGCCTCATGGTCTTTTAATTGGGATTGGTTGCTATGGATTTGTTTTGTTGTATCATCTTTTTCTACTGACAGGTTTTGCTTTTGCAACTCAATGCCCTTATATTTTGTTTCAAGCTCTGTAAGTTGGTTTTTTGATCCAGCTGATTGTTGAAATAGCTCAAAGACTTTTCTTTCACCAGACTGAACTCGATCCCGGATCACATGAACTCCATCACGTTTTTGCTCACTCTCTTCTTTTATTTTTTCCAAAACAATTTCTTGATCGTTAATTTCCCGAGAAGTCTCTCTTAATTTTTTACGTTGATCCTCAATTTGCAGCGATAAACCCTCAACGTCTTTAGTCATACAAGTGATTTCAACAGTGGCAGACTCGATGTCTTCCCTAGCTTCAGCCTGTTGCTCTTTTTTGAAAGTAATGGTTTGCTCATTGTTACTGATTTTTGAGGTCAGCTTGTGAATATCTTCGCGAAGTTTATTCAAGCAATCCAATGATTTCTCTATTTCGATATTAAACTGAGCAATCTGACTTTCAAAAGTGGAATGACGCGCACCCCATTCGGTTTTCTTTTGTGTTTGTTCTTCTAACTCACCTTCAATTGTTATCAGTTGAGCCTGATATCGGCGGATTTTTACCGCAAAAAGTTTTAAGGATAATTCTTTGATTTTTGTCTTGAAACTCTTGTACCGCTCTGCTTTTGCAGCTTGCCTCTTCAAGGACTCCACTTGTCGATGCAATTCCTGCACAATATCTGCGATGCGTTCGAGATTTTGCCGTGAGCTATCAAGTTTTCTTACCGCATCATTTTTACGGCTTTTGAATTTCAGTATGCCTGCGGCTTCCTCGATTAA
>CAZMXD010000041.1:0-11765 GCA_964570185.1 uncultured Nitrospina sp.
GAAGTTCGTTTGCCGGATTATTTGAGAGTTTTCCTTCAGGTGTTTGAAGTTGAGCCAGAAGTTCGTTTGCCGGATTATTTGAGAGTTTTCCTTCAGGTGTTTGAAGTTGAGCTAAAAGTTTAATTGGGGAAAGAGCATCTATATCCTTTTCGAGCGTAAAACCTTTTTGATTTAGATTTTGAATGAGAACTTGTAGTAAAGATTCAAAACCAACCTCACCATTTAATCCAAGATACTCAAGTAGCGCTTCAAACTCATCTTGTTTTATTCCAAGTTCTTTAAGTTTGGCGGCAAGGGCATCATTTTGTTTTAAGGCAGAATCTTTAGAGGTGTTGTCAGTCTTAGTAGTTGTTGGGTTTACGACTTTCGCAGCAGTTTCCGCATATTTGTTATCTTTTGTTTGAATTTTTTCATTTATTACAGGTTTATCCTTGGCTGTTATAGGTTTTTCCTTGTTATTTTTTACTTTGGGCTTTGTTTTTTCTCTATTCCCAATTTCATTCCGTTTATTATTTTTTGTTGAGTTTCCTGGATTGGGTTTTTTTGTTCGTTCTACTTGATCAGTAGCGTTGCTCAAAAAATCATGAAAATCGACTTCACTTCCTCGGTCTGATTTCGGCGCGGTCGTTTCTACTGGGGGTTTAGGGGAAAATAAAGCTAATACGCTAGAATTACTTGGCATCCATTAATATCCGTTTTAGGTTTTAATATTATCCTGCAGACATCACATGAGCAAAACTGATGCCAAACCTAAAACGGATCTATAGAACCATTTATTTATATTGTTTTAGGAGATTTTAATAAATTAAAAAAGAATCCTTGGCAAGGAAAAATATACCTTTAAATGGGAAAATTTTACGCCTTCCATTATTTTTGAAAGTAAGGGTTTGTGTTATACAACTTGCATGTTTTGAAAATAACCCCGTAACTTTAGGTTAGTCGGGTTTTATTATGTTTTGGTCGAAGTAGTTAACGGACATGCCCGCATCGAGTATTACTCCTTGACCATTGATGCCGCTTGAGCGTTCGCTCAATAAAAAGACCGCAGCATTTGCCGCTTCTTGGGTCGTCAAGGCCTTTTTTCTTAATGTTGCTTTTTCAGCATGCAGGAAAGAATCTATATAACCCGGGATACCTGAAGATGCTGATGTTTTTAGAAGACCTGGATTTATGGAGTTAAACCGGATTTCTGAGAATGCGCTGAAAGATTTAGCCAGAAAGCATAATGTTGAATCGAGTGCCGCTTTAACAGGGGCCATGTAGCCGTAATTTTCCGCCGCCATACGTGTGGTAGAAATCGACACAGCCACGACCGAGGCTTTCTTGTCTAATAAAACTTTTAAAGAGTCCGACAGGGCAATTAACGAATAACAACTGATATCAATGGATTGTAAAAAATCTTTACGAAGTGTTTCATGAAAAGGTTTCCAACCCTTTGAATAATTAGCAAAGGCGATCGAATGGACCAGACCATGTAGAGTTTTATATTTCTTTGCGATATTCTTTTTTAAAAGCTCAATATCTTTAGGTTTTTCTACATCACAAATGTAAACAGATTTTCCAGTAAGCAGCTTGTCGAGAGATTTTTTTCTGTCTTCCGAGCGCACACTAAAAAGTACATTCGCGCCCTCTTCTTCCAAAGTTTTAGCGATATGCCAAGCCACGCTTTTTTTATTGGCGACACCCATTACCAGAATATTTTTATCTTTTAAATTTAGAAAGCTCATTCGAAAAACTTTCGGTTCAGAAGCGGAAAATTAATTGATTGCCGCATTAGTTTAAAATTTTCAGCCGACAAGTTAATAAGGCCTATTTTACTTCATCAACCAACATTGCTGTGAATTCAAGAGTCACGGCAACTTTTCCATTCACAGATGCTTTGCCTGTCATATAGGCCGCAGAGCTTACAAGATCCTTCAGTTTTACTTCTATTTGCAGGGTATCGCTAGGGTTGACGGCGTGTTTTAGTTTTATGTTATTTACCCGCGTAAGAACGGGAATCCGGCCTGCATTTGCGATCCGCTTTCCCATCATTATAGCTCCTGTCTGAAAAATGGATTCAAAGATCAGAACGCCTGGCATAATAGGCCGATCGGGATAATGCCCTTGGAAAAAAGGCTCTTCAGAATCGATGAACTTCTCTGTTTTGATCGTATCCTTGGTTTCTTCTATTACTTTATCTACAAACAGAAAGGGTGGGCGATGAGGAATAAATTGAAGAAAATCCTGCGACATTTTTTATAGTCCCCCGGTTACCTCTAAGACGGATCCAGTGATATACGAAGATTCTTTTGAAGCAAGGAATAGAACTGGATTAGCAGCATCTTCTACAGACCCAAAACGTTTAAGAGGAATCTGTTTTTTATAAGCTTCTTTTTTCTCGTCGGCCAAATCTGAGATAAAATCGGTATTGATAAAACCTGGAGAAACACAATTGACCGTGATATTTCTGCTGGCTACTTCTTTTGATAAAGATTTAACCAAGGCAACTTGCCCAGCTTTCGATGCTGCATAGTTGGCTTGCCCGGCAAAACCGATTTTACCAATAGGAGAAGTAAGGATGATAATGCGACCATATTTTTCCCGCATCATAAATTGCACGGAAAGCTTACAAAGATTAAATGTGCCGGTTAGATTGGTATCGATAACATTATTCCAGTCTTCGGTTTTCATCATACCTACAATTGAATCAGTGCGGATTCCTGAGCTGACAACCACGATTTGTGGTATTCCGTGATCGTTTTCGACTTTTTTGAAAAATGTTTCTGCCTGATCATAATCAGTGACATCAAATTTATGGACAAACAAACATTCCGCATGCCTGGCATTCGATAGTTTAAATTTTTTAGCTTCATCTTCGTTGCTTCGGTAAGTGGCAAGTACTTTGGCGCCTGCTTTAAGAAATGCCACAGAGATGGCACGTCCAATCCCACGCGTTCCGCCTGTAACTATAGCCGTCTGTCCTTTAAAATCAAATTCCATACAGCAATATTAAATTAAAATAGGAGAAGAAGAAAGGAGGGAGTTACCACAAACTATCATTCCATGGGACCGCCCTACGCTGTAACAAGGCTAGGACTCAGTTGCCTTAAAAACTTGTCAGTTTCATTAGCTACAATTACTCCATAATTAGCAGCACCCAGCCAGCCTGACATAATAATACCGACTGATCCCGCATGGAAAAGACCATTAATTTGCATGGGTAGATCACGGCTCACTTTGAGTCCTTCAAATTTAGTACCAAAAGAGGTTCCAGAGGGATGCAGTGTATAGCGTTTAAAAGTTTGTGGTGTAGAGGCTTCTACATGATCAATTTTATCGCGAATTCCAGGGACATATTTTTCTAGAGCATCCAAAGTGGTTTGTTCCAAATTATGTTTATCTTGCTTATATTCTTTTTCACTTAGATATGCCCAGTCTTGGTATCTTGCGTTGGTGGAGGAAACTATTGAATAGCGATCTGTGCCAGGTCGAATTTCTGGATAATAAAATGAGAAAGTACGACTGGTAATATCCTTACTTAAGATTTTTTCAGTGCAATATTCATCAGCCTCAGAAGAAAAAAGAAGGTCTCCGACATGCGGCACGGTTTCACCTTTTTTGACACCCATATAAACCTGACAACTCGAGTTGTTAAGCCGAATATTTTTTACATTTTTAATATATTCAGGATCAAAATGTTCTTCACCTACAAGTTGTTCAATGGTCGTTACTATATTGGAATTTGAAAGAACCGATCTACAAGCTATATCCTGTCCGTTAATACGAACGCCCTGCACCGTTTTACCATCCACATAAATTTTTTCGACCATACAGTGGGTACGTATATCTACTCCATTTTTCAGAAGCTCTGTTTTCATTTCTTTAATCAGATGATCTGTGCCGCCCTGATAGGTGAATACGCCTTTATCCATAAAGTTTGAGAAGACAATACCATAAGTTATAGCTGGGTCGTCTAGTGTAGAGCCGTTGGCATAAGTGATGGGTTCCATTAAGAAACGCCAAACATCCGTGCGACCTGGAAAATATTTTTCGAATAACTCACGGGTTGACATGACCATGTCGTCGTAAAAATTCATTCCCCGTACGGTATGAAAGAATTCGTCAATGACTTCCTTAAGGATGCCAAAACGCTCTTTGAGAATATGAGTGAAATCGATTTTATCAAAAGAGGTGTTTACGGAAAATTGAGGATTATCAAACCTAACATTTTTGAGTTGGATAACCCGATTGGAAATATCCTGTGACCAGTATTTGCGCAGGGTTTTGATCATACCACAGGGAAAACCATGTAAAGAGATATCCATGATATGGCCCCCTTTTCTCTTAAACCAAGTTGCCATACCACCCAAGTTATAGTGGTGTTCCGCCAGTAAAACATTATGGCCTAATTTGGCCAAAAGGTTCGCAGATGTCATTCCCGCCAAACCGCTACCTATTACGATTGTGTCATAAGCCGATTGTATATTTTTTAACCAGTTTCGTCTAAGGGGTGGTTTGTTCATTTGGTTTATATGATTTAGATTTTTTACGTTTGTTTTTGTAATACATGAAGATTAGCCATTGAGATGCCACTTAACGTGGCTCCGATAATACCTAAAAACCCCTGGTCTGTTCCGCAGATAAATAGATTATTTACAGGTGTTTTACCATTTTTAATTTTATTTGGAGATCCATATACAGCACCGTTCAAGTGCCCTGTGTATTTTTTAATGGTCTTTGGCGTAAACGAGTCTAAAAATACCATATTATTTCGAAAATCGGGGAAAAATTTGAATACAGATTCAAATGCTTGGGTCCGCCAATGTTTTTTGGCGGCAATATAGTCTTTTCTCGATAATGAATCCCACTGGAAGAAATTCGCCAAGTTGGTCAATCTAATTAAACCCTCTTTCATAGGCTCGGGATAATTAAAATTGTTAGAGCAGCAAAGAACACCAGTTGAGGGGTTTATCATCTCATTGGGAACTTTATAATCGAAATTGGGTTGGGTGGAGAAAAAAACGATACTTTTGTCATATCCCAAATCTCTTGGCTCGCAGTCCACCACACATAAAGATTCCATAAAAGAAACCTGACCTGTTTCGCAGGGCTCTGTTTTTTCTAGTACAGGAGAGCAATGATTCAAAGTTTCGACATACCCCATGGAAGAAATAACATTCTCCGCAACTAACTCCTCCTCATTTTCAAGGGTGACTGATTCAACGGTTCCATTTTTAGCATTGATGGAAGTTACCCCAGACCCCATGCGTAACTCCCCGCCCAATTTTATGAATTTGCGCTCCATAAGACTCAATATATGCCGCATCCCACCAACTGGCTTGGCGAATCCTTCCACAAAGATACTTTTAAACATGATGACGAACTGGTAAAAATCCATATCGTCTTCCCGAGCATTGCCGTAATACATCAGCGGGCAATTAAGCATGTCGATCAAAATTGGGTCTTTTATAAAACTTTCAAGGATGGGGCGAGAGTTTAATACTTTTCTATCCTTCAAATTCAGTTCATCAAATGCTTGGATTTTTTCTACTAGTTTGTTGAACCCGTCAATCTCATTGGGGAACCGATCGGCGACTTCCTGACGGAAAAACTCAAAATCATTAGTGAATCGCAATACATGTTCTGGAAAGCGGATCTCTGACATTTGCTGTTGGCATAGGCGTAAATCATCATGACTAAAACGTAATTGCTTAAGAAGTTTACCAAGAGGGGAGTTACGGACTCCTTTGGGGGTAAAGTTGGTCATAGCGTGCAAACCAACATCAAAAGTCCTGTTCTTGCGAACATAAAAAGAATTCAAGCCACCTAATACGGTGTGTTTTTCAAGGATACAGACTTTTTTATTGAACATGGCTAAACGAATGCCAGCTGCCAACCCAGATAAACCAGAACCTATGATGATTGCATTGTATGCCATGTCTCAAGCATTATAGAACAACAGAAACTCAGATGGTTTCAAAATTGTATTTGAATAAGAAACGGTATTTTGTTCAAAAACGTAGGAGGGAGATACTAACTGGCAGCAAGCCGGTCTTTCAAGAGAGGCTGCAAATAGGTTATGCAACCTGCCAGAGTGGCCAGATGCTCGTAGTCTTTTTCAGGGACTTCAATATTAAAGCGTTTTCTTAGTTCCATGACAATATCGAGAAAATCCATGGAATCAAGATCGATCTGATCCCTCAATTTGGTATTTTCGTCGATTGAGCTGATATCCTCATCGGGAGCGATATCCTTAAGAATGTTTAAAATTATTTGTCGTACTTCATCAATGTTCATCAATTTTCTCCTAATAACCTCGATTTTAGTGGAAGATATGGCAGATTTCAACCCCAAAATCCTACGTCGATTTCTCCTTGTAAACACATTAAGCTGTGGGGCGAGTGCCTAGCTTAAATACAAAAATTTATTTTGCGAGTTGGGAGTCTTTTTTAGATATCCACCCTTTTTTACCAGGTAAATATTCGACTTGGTACCATTGACCAATTTCTTGAAACACGGGTACTATGGTATTCGCTGGTAATTGCGCGACCACTTTACTTTTGTTGGCAGGGTCTGAAAGGACTTTTAAAGGAGCTTTTTTTGTAGTTATTCTTACTTTCTTAATGGATTTGGAAGCTAAAATTTTTCCAGATTGTTTCTGCATTTTTTCTTTAACAGGTGTTTCACCGAGAAGAGCGGGTTCAGGATCTAAGGCAGGCTCACCCTCGGGAAACTCATCAACTTGGCGCATTTCTTCCGCTCTTTCTCCCAAATTTGGCTCAGCTACAATTTCAATGGTCTTCTTGCTGGCGACAGGTTCTGGCATTGAAGATTGTGGTGTTTCCATAGACTCGATAAAAGGTTCAGTTGCTATATTGGAAGAAGAGGGGGAGCCATTAATTTCCATGGTCGACAATTCATCTATAGGAAGCTCCTGAGGTTTCATTCGAGCGATTTGACGACGTGCTTCTTCCGAGTTTTTGGGGCTGTTAGGATATCGGGCTAAAAAGGTTTCATAATTTTCCAAAGTGTTGGATCGTTTTACCTGTTCAAAAATGCGATCTTCAAGAGTTTCAATTTTTAATGCTACTTTTTCGCGTTCAGGTTCTTTGGAAAGTTCGAAGATTCGTTTTAAGAAATGGATAGCGGCATCATAGTCTTTATTTTCGCGTAATAACGTTACCTTAAATCTCAAGGTTCTTTTTAAGTTTTCCTTGATCTTATTGTCAAAGGGTTCGAGGGCTAAACCTGTTTCAAAAGCCGAAATAGCGGGCATTAGCTGGTCGTTGGTATAATGTGCCATCCCCAAATTGTTATAAGCCCTAAATGACCTGGGGTTGTTTTTTAAAAAGCGTTTCCAGAGGTCTATAGAATTTTCTTGTTTGTTATTTTTTTGTTGTTGTAAAGCTAATGCAAATAATTTGCGCTCGGCTTTGATCAGACGATCGGGTGGCATTTCAAAATAGGGATTTATTGTTCGTGGGGCAGTGGCACAAGCTACCACCCAGAACATAAAAACCCCTATTAATAAACGGCCTACCGTAAATATTTTCATAAAATGAATACTACTCTTTTTTTTAATTTTTCGTCAATAAAACTTGACTTGTGTTTAATATTAAATATTCTTAACATTAACACGATCACTAGGGGCGTTTTTAAACTGAGAGTCCTTTTACGGACGACCCTTTGAACCTGATCTGGATCATACCAGCGAAGGGAAGTGAAGCCATCTGACAAGATACGCTGCATTTCCCTTCCCTACTTGGATTGGGTGCGGCTTTTTTTATGCCTGCCTTTTTGTCAGATCAGACTACTACATTATCGGTTAATTTTTTTAATAATTAAATAAACTTGTTTATAGCTTTGTCAGGAGAGTTCTTTCTTGGAATTGACTATCAATGGTGAAAAAAGAAAAATAAATGAGAGCCAGAACCTTGCTGATTTGGTAAAAGAACTTGATATCCAAGCCCCAAATTTTGCTATGGCACTCAATCAGCAGGTGGTTCCAAGATCAAAATACGAATCGACCGTTATCAAGGAAAATGATCAGATTGAAATCGTGCATGCGGTTGGAGGCGGTATTTAATCAATATTTTCACTTAAATATTTGAGGAATATGAGCAAAGATAAAGGATTCATGAAAATTGGCGAAAAGAATTTCTATTCTAGGTTGATTGTTGGTACAGGAAAGTACAAAGACTTTGAGGAAACCCAACAGGCCATAGAAATCTCTGGATCTGAAATGGTGACTTTGGCTGTCCGCCGAATTGAATTGGACAAAAATAAGGATTCCATCCTTAATCATCTTGACCCAAAGAAATACACATTTCTTCCCAACACCGCGGGCTGCTATTCAGTTAAGGAAGCGGTGATGACCTGTGAGTTGGCAAGAGAAGCGGGGCTCGGTAATATCGTCAAAGTCGAAGTGATTGGAGATGAGAAAACTCTGTTTCCAGATAACGAAGCTACCTTGGAAGCATCAAAGCTTTTAATCAAAGATGGTTTTCACGTATTGCCTTATTGCACTGATGATGTTGTTCTTTGTAAAAAGTTAGAAGATGCAGGGTGTTCAGCTGTGATGCCACTTGCTGCGCCTATTGGGTCCGGACTGGGTATAAGAAATCCCTATAATATTAAATTGATTCTGCAAGCTGTTAAGTGCCCTGTAATTATCGATGCGGGAGTGGGCACCGCTTCCGATGCTAGCCGCGCTATGGAGCTTGGTGTCGACGGAATTTTGATGAACACTGCTATCGCTGGCGCCAAAGACCCTTTGAAAATGGCAATGGCAATGAAAATGGCCGTGGAGTCTGGGCGCTTGGCTTATGAAGCAGGAAGAATACCTCGTAAACTCTATGCTTCGGCCAGTAGTCCGATGGATGGCTTAATCGATTTTTAAACGTTATATGATAATGAGGACATTAAAAAAAAATTGTTTTGATTTTTTGCGTGTCTACCTTATTTCAGATTTTTCTCGTCACCAGGAAACACCGATAACCGAGCAGGTAGAAAAAGCTTTGCAAGGCGGTATAAAAGCATTGCAATTGAGGGAAAAAGATTTAAGCCCGAAAAAGTTGTTAGCGCGGGCTATTGAGATCAAACCCGTTATAAAAAGGTACGGCGCTAAACTCTTTATTAATGACCGCGCAGATATTGCTGAAATTGCTGGCGCAGATGGAGTCCACCTTACCGAGACCAGCGTACCGGCTGGTGAAATAAAAGATAAATTTCCAAACCTTATTGTCGGGGTTTCGACCCATGCAAAAGAAGGTGCTCTTTTAGCAGAATCAGAGGGGGCTGATTTTATCACTTTCAGTCCCATTTATGAAACGCCCTCAAAAATCCACTTAGGGCCTCCACAGGGACCAGCAAAATTGGGGCAAATTGTAAAGTCAGTTCACCTTCCGGTGCTCGCTTTAGGGGGAATTAAACTAAACCGCGTTCCCGAAGTTCTGGAACAAGGCGCTCATGGAGTCGCCTTAATTTCAGGAATCTGGGACTCACAAGATATAAAACAGCAAGCATTTGAATATATGCATCACTTTGGAGGATTAAAATCATGACTAAATTTAATGGCAATGGAAGCGGGCACCGGCATGGAGCCACGGATGAAAAAGTAAATATCTCCACCGACCCGATATCTCCAAAATCAAAAAAAGTTTATCTTTCGGGAACTATGCATCCATATATTAAAGTTCCATTCCGTGAAATTTCTCTTTCGTCGTTGACAACCGTAACGAGCAATGGCAATAGCAATAGTAATGGAAATGGTCACCATCCCGAGAAAGATGAAAACTCGCTGATTGTTTACGACACATCGGGACCATACACTGATCCAAATGTAAAAATTGATATTCGCGAAGGATTGGAACCCATCCGGCTGTCATGGATTACCAATCGCCATGATGTCGAATATTACGAAGGCAGAAAAATTGAGCCTAAAGATGATGGTTACAGAGAAGGCGAAAATCCGAACACCGAAAGATTCCCTAAAATTCGAGAAAAAGTTCTGCGGGCGAAATCTGGTCAAAACGTAACACAAATGCATTATGCCAAAAAAGGAATTATCACGCCAGAAATGGAATTTATCGCCATCCGTGAAAACCAAAAACGCAAGCAATGGATGGAAGATACTGAACGGGAAAAGCGACTTGAAGGCAACTCTTTTGGTGCTAGCCTACCGCAGGAGATCACTCCTGAGTTCGTTCGCGATGAGGTAGCGCGGGGACGCGCCATTATACCAGCAAACATCAATCATCCGGAATCTGAGCCAATGATCATAGGACGAAACTTTCTGGTTAAGATTAACGCTAATATTGGTAACTCGGCTGTTACATCTTCTATCGAAGAAGAAGTTGAAAAAATGGTCTGGGCCAGTCGCTGTGGTTCGGATAATGTTATGGATTTATCAACTGGAAAAAATATCCACACTACCCGTGAATGGATTTTAAGAAACTCTCCCGTTCCCATCGGTACTGTGCCCATATATCAGGCTTTGGAGAAGGTTAATGGAGTTATCGAAGACCTGACATGGGAAATTTATCGCGACACCCTAATTGAACAATGTGAGCAAGGGGTGGACTATTTCACGATACATGCTGGTGTGCTATTGCGCTACGTTCCGATGACAGCCAAAAGGGTGACAGGTATTGTTTCTCGTGGTGGTTCAATTCTGGCTAAGTGGTGTCTTTCGCATCATAAAGAAAATTTTCTTTACACAAACTTTGAAGAAATCTGCGAGATCATGAAAACCTATGACGTCTCTTTTTCGTTGGGTGACGGATTGCGACCGGGATCCACTGCCGATGCAAACGACGAGGCGCAATTTTCTGAATTGGAAACCTTAGGTGAATTGACACAGATCGCTTGGAAACATGAGGTCCAAACCATGATAGAAGGTCCTGGTCACGTTCCCATGCACATGATCAAAGAAAATATGGAGAAACAGCTGAAAGCTTGTGGCGAAGCACCTTTTTATACATTGGGGCCGTTGACTACTGACATTGCACCTGGATACGATCACATTACTAGTGGTATTGGTGCTGCCATGATTGGTTGGTACGGAACGGCGATGCTCTGTTATGTTACGCCGAAAGAACATTTGGGTTTGCCTAATCGGCAAGATGTTAAAGAAGGTGTTATCACTTATAAAATCGCGGCACATGCTGCCGATTTGGCGAAAGGGCATCCTGGCGCAAGAGTAAGAGACGATGCGTTGAGCGAAGCCCGCTTCGAGTTTAGATGGGAAGATCAATTCAACCTGTCACTCGATCCCGAAAAGGCATTGGATTTTCATGATGAAACCTTGCCAAAAGACTCAGCGAAGGTCGCACATTTCTGTTCCATGTGTGGACCACATTTTTGTTCCATGAAAATCACACAAGATGTCAGGGACTATGCCGCCCAAAAAGGCCTCGAAGAAGAACAGGCAATCGATGAAGGTATGAAACAAATGTCTGACACCTTCAAAGAAAAAGGCGGGGAGATTTATACGAAAGCTCAGTAAGGAAGAAAAAACAAATCCTTAAATTTCTCCAATAAAAGATTAATAGCGTCTTTTTTAAAAGAAAGATTAGGATAATTGTTTGGTATACCAAATTGATAAAAATTTGATTTTGAGATCAATGTTTGGTTGGTATCGCCTATATATTAAAAGGTTTTTCTTTTTATTCTACGTACTTGACCTGGACTGGTTTCAGGATTTAAAATAGCAAATATCTGATTTTAAAGGCGCGTAGCTCAGGGGTAGAGTACTTGCTTGACATGCAAGGGGTCGGCGGTTC
>CAZMXD010000042.1:0-11728 GCA_964570185.1 uncultured Nitrospina sp.
GACCGGGTCAAGGTCGGTGATAAGAAGCCCGCACCGAAAAGTGAAGGAGGAACGCCTTCTGGTGGTGGCGAGCAAATCAAAATCTCTTCACTGGCACGGGATGTTCAATTAGCTAAAGAACTAAGCAACACGAGCCCAGATGTTCGTGCAAGTGAGGTTGCTCGTGTCAAAGCCGCGATTGAAAAAGGATATAATGTTGATAGTAGGAATATTGCAGAGGGTATTTTAAGAAATCTACTACAAGATTCCTAAATCTTATATTGACATCATTTAGTGGTTCCGTCCAAATATCTGATCTGTTCGGGTCAAATTTAAGGCATATTAAGCTGTATGCCTGAAAAATCAATAATAAATTTTTATAATTGAAATGTGGAAGTTGCTATTTTTGCTGAATTGAAGCAATAGGTGTGGGAAGTTTTTTCAGAAAACTGTTAAGCTGATCAATAAGGGCGTTGACATCTAAACCATGCATGAGAGCGCCTTTTTCCAAAGTATCAAAGTTGACCGCAAAGCAACTACTGCATGCCATTTCCTGCTCATTGAAGAACCTTTTGGCATCAGGGTAGACACTCAAAATCTCGTTAATTTTAGAGTTTTTATCGACAACCATAGCTAATTAGGTCAATTACTCTTGCTCGGTTAACAGGGTTATGCTAGCATTTAAAATTCTTTAAGACAATATTTTTTGGAGTAGGTAGATGTCCCAGCAATGTGAAGTTTGTGATAAAAAACCCCAATTTGGAAATAACGTCAGCCACGCTAACAATAAAACCCGCAGAGTTTGGAAACCAAACTTGAAAAAACTGCGCGTGGTAATGAAGGGATCTATCAAAACTGTAAAAGTGTGCACCCGTTGCCTCAAATCGGGAAAAGTAACAAAGGCTGTTTAACTTACTATCAGATTTTTACCGCCCTTTATGCTTAATTTTCCTCCCAATGCTTCCAATCTATTTTTCACAGGCGAATTTTTGTTAAACTCTTTCATTCTTTCCAGATAAATCACGCCATTCACTTGCCGAATTTTTTCAAGAGTTTGATTCAGGTGTTCAACATCATGGATTTCAATTGAGAGATCAAAGTAAGCTCTCTTATGAGCCCCTTGCTGAACATTTGCCCGAGTAATATTGATTCCGCCTTCTGCAAATGATTGGCCAATACTTGCAAAAATTCCCGGATTATCTTCAGCGACAATTGCGATATGCGCTTGATAAATTGTTTTAATTCCCGTATCCCATTCCACACCTACCAATCTTTCTGAATCATCGATAATCTTACTCACGCTAGGACAATCCATATGGTGCACTGTTACCCCCCTGCCGCGTGTCATATAGCCAACAATGGGTTCACCTGGCAAAGGATGGCAACATTTACCAATTCGAATCATTATATTATCATTTAAACATTTTACTTTAATGGCACTGGCTGGCTCATTTTCCTTGAGTTTTATCAAACTTTCTTCTTTCGGTTTTTTCCCTTCAAGTTTTTCTTTGGGCAAAAGTTTTTCGATCACATGGTATGTGGATAATTTTCCAATCCCGAGCCCAACAAACATACTCTCTGATGATTTGAATCCACAAGCGTGAGCTACTTCATTTAAAATTTCAGCATTGAGTTCCTTAAAAGGGTCGTATCCATAATCTCGAATTTCCTTTTCCAACAACTCTTTGCCGAAATTAAGGTTTCGTACCTTTTCCTGATTATTTATAAAACTTGAAATTCTGTTACGCGCCTTGGATGTTTTCACAGAGGAAAGCCAGTCTCGATTTGGGACGGCGTCTTCAGAGGTGACAACCTCGACCTGATCTCCGTTTCTTAATTTATACCGAAGTGGAACGGCTTTTCCGTTTACCTTTGCAGAGTGAAAATGGTGACCCACATCGGTATGAACCTGAAAGGCAAAATCTACTGGCGTAGCATTATATGGAAGCGCAATAACTTCCCCCCCTGGAGTAAAAACAAAGACTTCATGCGGAAAAAGGTTTACCTTGAATGCATTGAGAAACTCTTTCGGATTCATCAAATCTTTTTGATTCTCTAAAAGATGCCGAACCCATTGAAGCTTATTATCCATATTATTTTCATCTCGACTATCGCTTTCTTTGTATTTCCAATGAGCAGCAATTCCTTCTTCACAAATTCTATGCATTTCCTCAGAACGTATCTGCACCTCTACCCTTTCACCCCTTGGTCCAATCACCGTGGTATGGAGGGACTGGTAATAGTTAGGTTTTGGCATGGCAACATAATCTTTAAACTTTCCTGGTATGGGCTTCCAGAGAGAATGCACAAGACCTAAAACAGAATAGCAATTTTGAACAGAGTCTGTTAACACTCTTAATCCAACCAAATCATAAACGTCTTCAAAGCTGATACTCTGATCCATCATTTTTTTATAGATACTGTAATAGTTTTTAGGTCGACCAGCTACCTTGCCACTAATTTGAACCAATTTTAGTTCCTTTTCCAATCTCGATATGGATTTTTTTACATATTTGTCTCGATACTCCTGACCTCTTGCAACTTTTTCTTCAATAGCTAGGTATTCATCTGGATAAAGATAACGGAAAGAACCGTTTTCTAATTCTGTTTTCAACCAACCAATTCCAAGACGATTAGCGATGGGAGCATAAATGTCTATAGTCTCTCTAGCAATGCGTCTTTGTCTTTCCTCTGAAAGCGACTCCAGGGTTTGCATATTGTGAGTACGATCAGCAAGCTTGATTAATACAACACGAATATCTTTTGCCATGGCAAAAATCATCTTTCGATAATTTTCTGCTTGATTTTCCTCATGGCTTGAAAATTGGATCTTACTGATCTTGGTGACACCATCCACCAATTGGAAAATTTCTTCCCCAAACAGTGCTTGAATTTCTTCGGGGGTAGAAAGAGTATCTTCAATTGTATCGTGTAATAATCCAGCAGCCAATGTGTTCTCATCCATTTTCAACTTTACGAGATTGCGGGCTACTTCAATTGGATGAGATATATAAGCCTCACCAGATCTTCGGCTTTGACCCAGATGGGCCTTGGCAGAATATTCATAAGCCTTTTGGACAATGCCAATATCGGCATTAGGCAGATATTTTAAAAGCTCTTCGGTAATTTCTTGAACTTTCATAATTGTAATACCTTTAAAAAACGCCAAGAAAGATTGCCATTGCGAGTTTATGGAATCGTTGTATCGAAGCTCCTTGCATTTAGAATACTTCTACAAGTTTTTTCTGTCAATCCACAATCAAACTCTTGCCACTATCTACCGATAAGGCTAATATTGTGCCATGAATTCTACTGGATGGAAAAAACCATCTTTGGATGACCCGATCCAATTTATTAAGGGAGTCGGTCCCAAAAAAGCGCTTCTACTAAGGAAGCTCCAATTGACAGCCATAGAAGACTTACTATACTTCCTGCCCTTTCGGTATGAAGATAGAAGCCAGTTTAAAAAAATTTCTACCCTCATACCAAGCGAGTTTGCAACCATCAGAGCTGAGGTATTAAATGCGGGAATAATCTATATTGGTCGTCGCAAAAGAATTTTTGAGGTTATTTTCCAAGATGAGACAGGTACCGCTCGTGGAAAATGGTTTCGATTTAACGAAACTTATATGCTGGAAAAATTCAAAACTGGAGCAAAACTCATTGTTTCAGGAAAACCTACTATTAATAAAAGAAGTGGTTTAGAATTCGCACATCCCGATACTGAGCAACTAACAGGAGAAAACGCAACGTCCATGGAAATCGGAAAAATTTTCCCGGTTTACCACATAACGGAAGGTCTCCACCAAAAATCAATTCGTAATATTCTCAGTAATGTTCTCGAAAAATATTTACCACTGGTGGATGAATTTATTCCTAGAGATATTCTACAACGGCACAAATTTCTTTCACGATCAGAAGCTTTTCATAAGACGCATTCCCCCCCCTCTGAGGGTTTCACAGCCAAAGATCTTGACGCTTTTAAAACTCCAGCACAGAAAAGATTGATCTTTGAAGAGTTATTCTTAATTCAAATTGGATTGGCATTTAACAAGAAACATTCAAGAACAATTAAAATAGGAACAACCTTTAAAACTCGCGGCACTCTGATCAAACAATTTATTAAACTATTACCATTTCAATTAACAATTGCCCAAAAAAAAGTTTTAGCAGAAATCATGGAAGACTTAGAAAAAGGAAAATCCATGAATCGTCTTATCCAAGGGGATGTGGGTAGCGGGAAAACCATCGTTGCCCTTACCGCTTTGCTTACCGCTGTGGATAATTCTACCCAAGCGGCATTCATGGTACCCACTGAAATTCTTGCTGAACAACATTATCTAAATATCCTCCCTTATTGTGAAGCTTTGGGGATAGATCTGGCCCTCGTCACTGGAACTTTGAAAGGAAAAGAACGAAAGACTATTTATCAAAAAATTAGGGAAGGCAAAACTCGTATCATAATCGGCACTCATTCTTTGGTACAAAAGGAAATACAGTTTAAAAATTTAGGCCTAGCTGTGGTAGATGAACAGCATCGCTTTGGAGTTTTACAAAGAGAAGCTATCGGAAAAAAAGGAAAACAACCCCACCTCCTAATTATGACCGCAACGCCAATACCCCGATCTATGGCATTAACTCTTTATGGGGATATGGACGTCTCATTTCTTGACGAATTTCCACCTGGCAGACAACCCATTACTACTCGCGTGTATTACGAAAAACAACAAATTAAAGCGTACGCCCTTATGGAATCCGAATTAGAACAAGGAAGACAAGCTTTCGTAGTATGCCCGTTGATTGAAGAATCGGAGGAGATCGATTTAATAGCTGCAACCACAGTTTTTGAGTCAATACAAAAAAAATTCCCGCAATTTACTGCTTGCCTCATCCATGGAAAATTAAAGAAAGAAGAACGACAAAAAATAATGTGGCGATTCCTTAAAAATGAGATACAAGTACTTGTAGCCACCACGGTAATTGAAGTCGGCATCGATATTCCAAATGCATCTGTAATGATTATCGAACATGCGGAACGGTTTGGCCTTGCGCAACTGCATCAGTTAAGAGGACGGGTAGGTCGAGGCAAATACTTATCGCACTGCCTTTTGGTAGCTTATTTCCCAATCTCTGAAGAAGGTAAAGCCAGACTGAAAGTCATACAAGCTTCTAGGGATGGATTCGAAATTGCTGAAGAGGATTTAAAAATTAGAGGCCCGGGTGACTTTATGGGAACCCGACAATCGGGACTACCTATCTTAAAAATTGCCAACCTAATTCGGGATATTAAAATTCTGAGTATAGCAAGGAAAGAAGCTTTCTTGCTCATTGATCGTGATCCGACTCTTAAAGATCCAGCAAACCAACCTCTCAAAAATGCTGTTCAAAGAATAATCGGCCAACATCTACCACTAATGGAAATAATTTAAGTTCCGCTAACTTTTAAATAATATAAATTTAATCTGACGAAGATTTACTCTGGTCTTAGCTCAGCTACTCGAGGACCAAATGTTGAAGCTTGGGAAAACTATTGCATTCCTTCAACTGCTTTTTTCCTTCTTCCGTAAGGCCACTGCCAAAAACCTCCAAATATTCAAGACCTGCTAACGTACTGTTTTCTATTAGAGCTTTGGCCCCTTCATCTCCAATTTGATTTTGTGCCAAATCGAGGGTTTTTAAATTCACCAGATTAGTGGATTTCGCAATAGCCTGAGCTCCTTCTGCGCCTATTTTATTTTTCCAAAAGTTAATAAAATTAAGGTAAGAAAAATTAGAAGATTTAGCGATTGCCTTAGCTCCTATATCGCCCACTTGATTTCGCTCCAGATGTAGCTCTTTTAAATTGGTGATAATTGTAGAGTTGGCAAGAGCCTGAATACCTTTGTCCGTAATTTCATTTCTTTCAAGATTTAGTATTTCCAGATCTATCAAGTCTGGACATTTGGCTAAAAACTCGACTCCTTCGTCACCAATGTACTTTATACGCAAGTCAAGCACGGTTCCATTTTTCGCTAGGTGCTTTTTCACCAAAACATCTATTGACTCATCATTAAATGGTTTATTCATTCTATTAATTCCTTTTTTCTTTTTGGATTTCCCTTCGATCCTATTTTTCAATTAAATAAAAATGGTCATATGGAAAACGGCTTTCCTTGCTTTAGCATTATGCGAAGTTCTAATGAGAAGTGTTATTTTATAAGCCTGCACCACAAAGTCAACCCTCGAAAAGGAAGCGGGCCACTGCAATAATACAAATATCACGAGATATTGGTTTTTGCCCTCTTAATTTTTGTGAGACAATAAGTGGGATTAAACTCCTTTATTTGACCATGAAAGATGAATCACAAAATTATGACCCGCAGGTTCTTGCGCGTATATCGTCCCTTAAAATAACAGCAACGAACTTAGTCGATGGGATTCTTTCAGGACAACATCGAAGTCGGCACAAAGGGTCCAGCGTAGAATTTGCCGAGTATAAAGATTACTCACCAGGCGATGAAATCCGGCATATTGATTGGAAGGTGGCGGGGAAAACTGACAAATATCATGTGAAACAGTTCGAGCAATCTACAAATCTAAAATGCACAATACTTCTTGATAGCAGCGGATCGATGGGCTATGAATCTCCCTTTAAAAAAGGAGAGTCAAAAATTGACTACGCACGCAACCTAGTGGCTGGGTTATCCTATTTGTTTTTGAAACAATTCGACGCAGTGGGCTTGACCTTATTCAACAATCAAGTAGTACGTCATATACCACCACGATCTAAAGCTTCGCATTTACAAAATATCCTGCATGGACTTTCAAATCTCTCCATAAAAGGAACGACTGAAATTGAAGGTGTCCTTGCCAAGCTTACCGAACATCTACCTGGACGCAGCATGGTAATCTTGATTTCCGATTTCTTAATTGGAAATCAAGATATACATAAAAATCTTAAGTTACTACGTTCCAGGGGACTGGAAGTAATCCTTTTTCAAATATTACACCAGGATGAATTAAATTTGCCGTTTGAGGGCGATACGGTTTTTGAATCTCTCGAAGACGAAACCGTGGTGGGACTGGACCCCATAGATATCCGTGAAGAATACAAAAAGGCAATGCAAGAACAAATCCAATATTTAAAAAAAATTAGCAACGGACTTGGCGTCGATTATATGCTATTGGACACATCTACCCCCTTAGAACAGGCATTGAGTTATTACCTCTTAAAAAGAAAAAGCCTTGCAAAAAAATGAACTTAAACTTTTCCTCACCTCTATTTCTATTTGGGTTATTAGGAATATCCATACCTATTCTTATTCATTTATTAACACGCAGACAACAAAAGTATATCCAATTTTCTGCAGTCTATTTACTTTTTCAATCACAAAAACGTTTCGTTAAAAAGTCCCGTCCCAACAGACTACTATTACTAATCCTTCGTTGTCTGGCTATTAGTCTATTCAGCCTAGCTTTAGCAAACCCGTTTTTTTCCTTAGGGGACTCAGAAGCCTTTCGCATTAATTCTCCCACATCTTTTGTTTTTATTGTCGATGACTCCTACAGCATGCGAAGCCAAGCAAAAGAAAAAACTCTTTTTGCATCAACTATTGAGTTTTTATCAAACCTTCTAACTCAAGTTCCCGAAGGAAGTGAGTTTAGTTTAGTACTAGCCTCTTCTCCAGCACGCATTGACCAAGATTGGATAACGCAAAAAGAAAGTTTTAAAAATTTAATTCTCGGCCTACAACCCTCTTTTCAAACAACCGATATAGGTAACGCGTTTCATAAGGCCACGGAACTGTTGCGTAATTCAAAACACAAGAATAAAAACCTTATCCTGTTAACTGACATGGATAAAAATGGATGGGATATGGAGATTTTTTCAACAATAAAGCAGTTGCCTAATACAGCATTGCAGATTTTTGACTTTTCCTCTCTGTCTATCAAACAAAACCAAGTAGCTGTAAAAAGTGTTAAAACGCAGCAAGAGTTTTTAGCGCGCAGCCAAATTTTAAAAATAAAAACAGAAATTAAAAACTACTCACAGGAAAACAAACGATTATCCGTATCATTGATTCTCAACAAAAATTTAAAAAAAGAAACTCTCATAGATCTTCCGGTTGGACAAATTATATCTAAAGAGTTTTCAATCCCGCTGCGAAAAGAAGATCCTATTCTGGGAAATATTAAGGTCCCCGAGGATGTATTGCCAGTAGATGATAGACGTTATTTTTCCCATCACCCGAATCAAAACATAAAAGTTTTGGTTGTTGATGGAGACCCAGGAACAGTTTCGCATCAGAGTGAATCCTTTTATCTTGAAAGAGCTCTCAATCCATTTTCAGTCTCCCTCTCACACATTGACCCTACTGTTTCCACACTCGCCGAGCTTCCATTAAGAAGGCTTTCTGATTTTGCAGTTGTTATACTTGCAAATGTTCGGGAACTTCCCCTTGGTTATGAACTAGAGCTTGAAAATTTTGTTTTGCGTGGTGGAGCTTTAATATTTGGCATGGGCGACCAAATCAACGCAAAATATTATAACGAAAAGTTGGGAAATCTATTACCTGTAACGCTAGAGGCAATTCAACAATATGAAGAAATCCATCTACTATTTAAAAATAATGAACATCCAGTCATGCGAGCCTTTTCTGCTAAAGCTATTGAAGAAATGAAACATATCTCTTTCTTTTCAATTTATACTACCCAAGCTAGAGACGGAAAAGAATTTAAAGTTGCCAACTGGTTTAACAACCAAAATCCCGCGGTTATAGAAAACGATATTGGAAGTGGAAAAGTCATAGTATTTCTCAGTTCTCTGGATCGAGAATGGAATGACTTTCCAATTCAGCCCACATTCCTTCCCTGGATACAAAGGTGGACGCAATACGCTACACGCGGTCTTGAAAATATTTCCCATCAAAATCTGCTAATTGGAGAAGCTTTTCAACAAAACATCGATCAAAACAGTGGGCTTTGGGTTATTAAGACACCTGAAGGAAATTTAAATACTATTCAAACTAATGAGGGAAAAGCCACTTTTGAGAAAACTTATTCCCCGGGAGTTTATTCAATATTCGAATTACCTTATGAAAAAACCGCGAAAACCATCACAAAACTCCCGATAGAGTCAAAACTTGTAGGCACATTTACCGTAAATATTGACACCCACGAATCCTCACCCCAAAAAATAACCGAAGAAACTATAAAAACCTTTCTACCTAATTTGGAAATTATTATTAAAAACCCTGAACTGAACGCATCAAAGCTACCCTCTTCGGAAAAAACGCTTCTTGCGACACCTCTGCTTCTTCTAGTTGCCGGAATGCTGCTTATCGAAGGCTGGGTGGTAAGAAAAGAATAAAGTAAAAAATACAATCTATTTATACCATTTCTTGTCTACTCGCATATATCAGTTCTGATATAATGATAATTATTCCCCAAACAAATAACTTATACAAAATGATTTTAGAACGTTTACGATGGATCGCAATTTATCTTCTATTTTCTTTGTTTTGGATCCCGGCCCATGCGCAAGGCAACAATTTAAGCTTTAAAACATCGATCGAAAAAGAACTCGATGTTCTTAAAGAACTCCCAAATTCCGAAATAGATCTTTTAGAAATACTCCTTTTAGTGTCCAGACATTGGGACCCAAACATAAAAGCTCAGCGTCTAAGAGATGAAATTATTCATTTGGTCTCAGATGTGAGCAAAGATTTACAAGGTTCTAACCAGGCAAAGGATTTAGTGCGTTCACTACGTCTCGTCATCCATAATAAAGCAGGCTACCGCTATACGGATGAGGTTGATGCCAGAGGAATACCCGTGAATAACGAGGAGCTTTTTTTACATGGGATGCTTAAAACCAAAAGAGGTTATTGCATGAATTTGTCCCTGCTTTATCTAATATTAGGACAAAAACTAAATATACCCTTATTCGGAGTTCCTCTCCCTAACCATTTTTTTGTTCGATATCAAAAAGATGGATACCGAATTAATATTGAAACTACGGAAGGAGGTTCATTATTTCCCGACAGTTTTTACCGACAACGATATCTAGCCCCTTCCGAAAAAAGCAATCCCTACTTTCTGAAAAATTTAAACGCAAAAAAAACATTGGGTGCTTATTTTTCTAATATTGGAATGGTTTATTACCAAAATCATAAAATGGATCAAGCAGTTTTCTATTTGCGAATGTCCACTAAAATCAACCCGAGATCGATAGACGCACAAAATAATTTAGCGAATATTTTTTCCGAACAAAAAAATTTTAAAGAAGCAATACGGCATTATCAACTTGCCTTAAAAGCTTCTCCTGGAAATATTTCGACACTTTTCAACCTTGGCTTGGCAAATCAAGAAAAAGGAGATATTCCAGCAGCAATTGAAAATTTCATACAGGTAGTTCAAATTGATAGCACGTATACACCTGCTCATCAAAGACTTGCAAACCTGTTTTTAAACAAAAAAAAAATAATTTCTTCATTGTTGCATTTAAAGATATTAGCGAGACTGCAACCAGAAAATATTCAAAATAAAATCAATATAGCCAATGCATTCGAAAAATTAGGGCAACACCCTCTTGCTCTCCAAACTTTCAAAGCTGTATTAAATCGATACCCCGATAACGAAAAGATTCACTCTGGACTGGCAGAAACCTATTATCGAATGAATGATTTCCCGCATGCTATAGAGCAATACCGATACCTCATTGACCAAAATCCAGATGACCTGAAAAACTATATACAACTAGGTTGGACTTATTATCGCATCAATGATCTTTCAATGGCTTCTGCATGGACAATCCGTGGGCTCAACAAAAGTACGAATAAAGAAAGCTTTTCAACTCTGGCAATGGTGAACCTCGGGTTTTACTCCCTACTGCAAAAACAGTATGTCAATGCCAGAAAATGGTACGGAAAAGTATTAGCCAGCAACCCACCTAAAATTGCCGAAAGTATGATTTCTGATATTCAATCTTCTTCTCATTCGCAACGCGCTGATTTAAAATTTTTTTCTGGATGGATTTATTCCAAAATAAATCAAATGGAAAAAGCCAAAACCTATTTGCAAGCCTATCTCAATCTGGAAAAAAATGGCAAATTTGCCGATGAAGCCAGGTCCTTATTAGGAATAAATAACAAGAAAAATACAAATTACTTTAAGAAAACGGCTAATCTCTCGAATCAGAATTCCATACCAGTTGAAATGGTTCTTATTTCAGCCGGTTTTTTCAAAATGGGACTGAATAATAGTTTGGATGACGAAAGTCCCGAGCATAGAGTTTTTTTGGACAGTTTTTATATAGATAAATATGAGGTGTCAACCAAGGATTTCGCCGAATTTTTAAATATAAAAAATAATGTTAAAGGTTACTACCTTGATAATAAATTTGGAACCTTAATATACAATGGGAAATTTGAGCCTCGAACCAGTCTCGATAAATTTCCTATCAATAACGTAACCTGGCGTGCAGCCAATGAATATTGCAAGTGGAAGAATAAACGTCTGCCCTCTGAAGCAGAGTGGGAAAAAGCGGCTAGAGGAGAAAATGGTAACGCTTATCCTTGGGGCAATAAGCCACCTTCCAAAAAACTGGCTCGCTATAATCAAACTTGGACCAATGATAAAAAACATCAGGTCCTCGTTCCGGTTGATTCCTTCCATGAAGGTAAAAGTCCTTATGGTATCTATAATATGGCCGGGAACGTTAAAGAATGGGTAGACGATTGGTATGATCGTGAGTATTATAAAGAAATAG
>CAZMXD010000043.1:0-11504 GCA_964570185.1 uncultured Nitrospina sp.
CCAAGGAAGTCTGGGAGTCAATCGATGATCCAAAAAATTATGATGAAGTTGTTTTCTGCGGATTTGGCGAACCTACCCTCAGACTGGATGTCATTAAAGAGGTCGCTAAAAAGATCAAAGACTTCGGTGGACGAGTGAGACTCAATACCAACGGTCATGGAAACGTGATCAATAAGCGCAACATTCTACCTGAGTTATCAGGCCTAATAGATGAAGTTTCTGTAAGCCTCAATGCTGATTCGTCAGAAGCATACGATGAGATCTGTAATCCCTTACCCAAGTTTCGAAATGGCATTTACGACAAAATAAAAGAGTTTATTGAAGAAGCAAAAAAATATATCCCTGAGGTACAAGCTTCTATTGTCACGCACCAAAAAGATGTTGACGAGATTCAATGCAAAACTATCGTCAAGGAAAACTTGGGTGTAAAATACAGAGCACGGAGGTATAACATAGTAGGTTAGCCCTCAATAAAGCCAGACGTAAAAATGCAATGTCACGAAGATGATTGCGGAAGGCATCACGGAGGCTGGTGGGGGCGGGTAAAAAATTTAAATGGATAAAAAAGTAACCTTAAATAATCCGCAAGAAAAAAGCAGGCCAATTGCGAAAAAAGGTATCGGCTGGGTAACACTGGGTGCGGGCTTGGCAGGGTTAAGCGTTATTCTTGGTGCGTTTGGCGCACATGCATTGAAAACCCGTTTGACCGAAAAAAAGCTAGCCGCGTTTCACACCGCAACCGATTATCTTGGTTATCATGCCTTAGCCCTGATTGCTATTGGCATCTTAATTTCAATTCTTAACGATAAAATCGAACCAAAACTTCAAAGATCATCACGTTGGATAAGTTTAGGAATATTATTATTCAGTGGGAGCCTTTACGTACTTGCCTTCGACGGACCAAGTATTTTTGGACCCATTACTCCCTTAGGTGGTCTCTGTTTCATGATTGGCTGGTTGATTCTAGCCATCAGCCTCCTCAAATATTCCAAGAACTCATAAAATAAAAAGGACTGGGTCGCTAATCCAAGCCTTTTAAAGTTTTTATTTTGGAAATTCGCTAGGAGCTTTCACATGCTGCCAACCCTCGCCTTCTAAGGTCCGAAGCATTGCGATTAGGTCTTTTTTTTCTGACTCTGTCAACTCAAGAGGAATAATCTGGTTGTCTAAAAAGGGATTTTTCACAGCCCCTTTATTATAGTGTTCAATTACTTGTTCCAGCGTTGCAAATCTTCCATCATGCATATACGGAGCCGTCTTGGTAATTTCCCTAAGTGTGGGGGTTTTAAATGCTCCTATATCTTTTTCGTTTTTGCTTACACGATAACGTCCTAAATCCAAAGTATCAGAAGAATCCCAACCGATCCCTATATTATGGAATTTTTCGTCAGAAAAATTTGTTCCCATGTGACAAAGATTGCATCTTGCTTTGCCGAAAAACAATTTTTTACCTCTCTTTGCCGCATCTGAAATTGCAGCTTGGTCACCATCATAGTCAAAGCGATCAAAAGGACTGTTACCAGAAATCAAAGTCCTCTGAAATGAAGCAATAGCTCTTCCTACATTCTCTTTCGTTAAGTTATCTACTCCATAAATATCACTAAATAACTTTTTATAGCCTTGAATACTGTTGATCTTAGCAATCAGTTCGTCATGGCTCACAAATCCATGTTCGATAAGATTAGCAAATGGGCCTATAGATTGATCTTCTAAAGTAGCCGCCCGACCATCCCAGAATTGTGCTTTGCTGAAACCGCGATTAATAGCAGTTGGCGCACTTCTACCTCCTTGCAAATGGTGAATACCTGATGAAACAGGCTGCCCGTCAGTAAAGGCTAATGCCGGAATATGACAACTTGCGCATGCAATGGTACTGTTAGCCGAAAGACGTTTGTCGAAGAAAAGCAGTCGACCTAATTCAACTTTTTCTTTGGTCATTGGATTATCTTTAGGAACCTTGAAAGCATCTTCATCCAGACCTAAAGGAATTTGCAATTCGTAGGCTTCAACATTGGAAACGAAAGTTAATCCACTAACCAAGGGAAAAAGACCAGCAAACACGCCCAGAATACCTATTTGCCAAATTTTTCTTTTATCTATTGTCACAATTCTGTCCTCCATATGCTCCAAGCGAGAAAATATTGTCAATTAACAAAGAAAGTTAATCAGGCTAACCCCCTCAGACAGTAAGTTGAAAGAGAAGTTATTCTCATTAAAATTTTCTAATGGCAACTGCCCATACCCCGTTTTTCCAAATATTTCTGATGATAATCTTCGGCAAGATAATATTTCGATACGGCAGTAATTTCAGTAACAATAGGACTTTGAAATCGTTTGGCATTTGTTTCTTTAGACTGTTTCGCCAAAGCTTCCTGTTCCGGGTTATCACAATAAATTGCAGACCGATATTGAGTGCCAATATCCGGGCCTTGTCTGTTTAATGTTGTGGGATCATGACAATCCCAGAACACATCTAGTAACTGGCCGAAAGATACTGCCGAGGGGTCAAACTCGATCCACACAACCTCAGCGTGCCCCGTATTACCTCTACAAACTTGCTCATACGTCGGATTTTCGGTTGTACCGCCCGTATAACCTACCGAAGTTTTCTTAACGCCCTTAATCTGGCCAAAAGCTAGCTCCACGCCCCAAAAACATCCTGCCCCAAAAATTGCTGTGGCCATAATCGCACCTTAAAACCCTATAGGGTTTATCCTCTAGAGAGTTTATAAAACCGAATACAAATTCATTTTACAAAAAAACAATTTTTTATTTGTAAAGATCCGGAAAAGAATTTATAAAAATATGTTCTGAAAATTAAAAGCCATTAGTTGTTTTAAAATAGTTATTTAGCTAATTGGCTTGATAAAAATACTTTTTAGCTTCTACTTGTTATCTCAATCAGATGGTATCCGAATTGAGTTTTAACTGGCCCATGCACTTTCCCAACCTCATCATTGAACACAACGGTATCAAATTCGGGTACCATCTGACCAGGACCGAACTCGCCTAAGCCCCCTCCCTCTCTTCCAGAGGGACACTCAGAATGTTTTTTAGCCATTTCCTCAAAATCAGCGCCTTCTTGAATTTTATTTTTTAAATCGACACAGGCTTCCTCGGTTTTAACAAGAATATGTCTAGCACTTGCTCTAGCCATTGATATTTCCTTTCTTCTTAACTGGTGCGTTGTAAAATTTAAAGTATAGTCCTAATATTAATAACCCCATCAATAACAAAACTGAAAAATGTGGTAAATATTTAACCGAATACCAAGAAGGAGAAAATTGGATTACTCCTTTTATTTCTCGCGAATAATGTTTTAACATTTCGCCATATTCTACCATCAGGCGAACGGAAAAACGATCCTCATTGAAATTGGAGTTTCGTTGAACTGTCACCTCAAAAGTTTTTTTCTCGTCACCCCTTAAAGTTAACCCCATTATTCCATTAAAATTTTCCGCAACCATTCCTGGCGGCAATAACAACATCATTCTTATATTTTTTAAAGAATCAGATTGATTCTTTAAAAATATTTTTAAAACAGACGATACTGGCCCACCCGAAGAATCAATACTACCCACCACTTGAGATTCAAGAAACTCTTTAAAATAAAAAGAGTCAGTATGCAAAACCGTTTTAGACTCAACTGCCGCAAGCTGGTCTTTATAGTTCACCATTGCGGTGATGGGATAATTACCAACCCTTAGAACCGGCGGATGCTCATCATTTTCAAGAGTAATGCTCTGCCCAGGATGAAGCTCACGAATTGCAGTCATCATAGACCTTGAGTGGTGAAAATGAAACATGGGATGGATATGAAAAAGAGGTTGCGAGCTGTTATTTTTTAACGTCAATGCCAAGGCTACCTGCCCTTTTTCATTGACATTACTATCTATGGATAAATCAATTGGCTTTCCCAGAACCTGATTGGGAAGTAAAAGAAATATCACCGAAATAAGGAAAAAACGCATCAAAAATCCAGTTATTTATTACAGAGTATTAAATTTTATTTTAATTCAAAAGCCTGAATAGGGCAATAAAATGATAGTTATTATTAATCAGACTTGGAAGGAAAAAATTGATATCATTAAATTAAGTAAATTAACTTTTTGGAGAAACCTTTATGGATTTTCTTTTGACCTTTTTTGTCTTATTCGGATTGCTGTTATTCAGCATGGTAAAGGTGTTGAGGGAATATGAAAGAGGTGTAGTATTTCTATTAGGAAGGTTCTGGAAAGTAAAGGGACCTGGCCTGATTATTGTTATTCCAGTGATACAATCCATCGTCAAGGTGAGTTTGCGGACGGTTGTAATGGATGTTCCTCCCCAAGACATTATTACCAAAGATAATGTGACTGTAAAAGTCAATGCGGTAATCTATTTCCGTGTTGTTGATTCCCAGAAAGCTATAATTGAAGTTGAAGATTTCCTTTATGCGACCTCTCAACTGGCTCAAACCACATTGCGAAGTATATTAGGTCAAAGTAATCTTGACGATCTCCTGTCAAATCGAGAAGAAATCAATGCTCACTTGCAAAAAGTAATCGATGAGCAAACAGAGCCTTGGGGGGTAAAAGTTGCCAACGTAGAAGTGAAGAATGTGGATCTCCCGCAAGAAATGCAAAGAGCTTTAGCAAAACAGGCAGAAGCGGAGAGGGAACGGCGAGCAAAAGCTATTAATGCTCAAGGGGAGTTCGAAGCAGCCCAAAAAACTTGCGACGCAGCGGATCTTATTGGCGCACACCCACCAGCTTTGCAACTCAGATTTTTTCAGACTCTTTTGGATCTCTCCAATGGTGATGGGGCGCACACTTACATTCCTATTCCATTGGAGTTGTTTGATTCGATAAGAAATAAAGGAAGAGATAAAACACCAAATCCGTAATCAAATTTTTCTTATAATTTTAAAATATTAGTTTCGAAATATAAAATTTTCATGAATGAACTTTCCCAAATAAACCATTTTTTAAATCGCATTCAAAAAGACTGGAACCGAATGCGTTTTGTTTTAGGAACTTATTTGGTTCTTAGCATAGCTGCAGGAATCACCCTGGCCACCGGACTTTATTTCTACCTCCAACCAGCAGATATCAGTTATATCTTACCCGCACTAATATTATTAATTTTGGGAAAACACTTATTCTCCACACTCGAACCCAGCTCACTAAAAAGTATTAATAGGGAGAGGGCAGCTTTACTTACTGAGAAAAAGCATCCCGAATTAAATAATTCGCTTATTAACTCAACACAACTGGGGGCATTTGTTAGGAGCTCTGATCGAGAAAAAGTATTTTCGTCCGCAATGATTTACGAGCTTATAGCCCGAACCAACAAGCACCTGACCAAACTCGATCCGAATGACATTATAGAAAATGGCAAAACCGTACCCTCGCGGAATTTATTCTTCGCTACATTGGCATTGGGTATAGCTACTACTCTTTTAATTCCCAACTTCTGGCAACAGGCTTTAATAAATAGTAAGGGGTCCGCCAACACGAATTCAACCTTGCTAGCTAATAAAGAAGTTAAAGAGGTAAAAGAGTCGAAATCCGACATTATTTACCAAATCAACAACCTCGGTCTAACGCTCAACTATCCAGCATACACCCGTTTACCCTCTAAAATTATTAAACCCTCCAACGGTTCTGTTACTTCTCTACCTGGAACAGAGGTCATTATAGAAGGTAGCAGTGACCAAGATTTTCAGGAAGCTAGCCTGATTATTAACGCCAAAGATTCATTCTTAATGGAACCTAAAAAAGGCGCTTCTTTTGCGGGCTCATTCATGGTTCGAGAAAAAGGGTTTTACCAGTTCAAGTTAAAAAGTCCTTCCGGAATACATTTTCTCTTACCAAAAAAATACGCTATCCAACTCGAGAAAGACAAGGCACCACAAGTCCGGCTGCTACCCTCAAACCCTAAACCCGTTTATTACGATTCTGACAAAATCCAAGTATATTATGAAGGGAGTGATGATTTCGGCATACAAAAAATCGAAATAGTCGCCTTGTCAGATGGAAATTTAATAAGAAAAAAAATTAAGAGTTTCAAGGGTGACGAAAAAGAAGCTCAAGGGCGACATGACTGGAATCTTGCGCTAGAGCAGTTTAAACCCGGACAAGAAATTCAATACTATTTGGAAATCACAGACAACGACAATATTACCGGTCCAAATAAAGGACAATCTGAAACAATCCGTTTTACTATTTTTGATTCACGCAAGGAGCAAGAAAACCTAGTACGACTTCAGGATGAGCTTACAGAAAAAATGATAGCTTTATTGGCCACTGGGCTGATTGAAGATAATACTCTAAAAACCACTGTGAAGGATTCCTTATACGGGAAAAAAGTGCTGACCACCAATGCCGATGCCCTAATCGAAATCATTGGCCTGGCAAAACACATAAAAAACAAGGCAGAAGATTTTGGCGGTTTTCCGCAAACTTATTTAACACTATTAAAAAATATTATTTCTGGTTTAACAGCAATTCGTCAGGAAAAAATTGACACAATCGATAAAATCCAGGGAACGCTAATGAAACCAACCCCTGTGGGTTATAGCTTGTTTCCTATAGAAATCCTAAATGATCGCATGGTAAGCCATTTAGAACGAGATATTCTTTACTTGATCAAGATCACAAATCGCCAAAAAATGGACCAGGTTATGGACCTTGAGAATCAACTGTCAGAATTAACCGAATCACTTAAAGAGGAGTTTGAAAATTTAAAAAACAAAAATCAACCTTTGAATTCCAATCAGTTGAAATCCAAACTCAACCAAATCCAAAAAACATTACAAAAATTATTGAATAAATTGTCCCAACAAAACCAGGCCCTTCCGGATGAATTTCTGAATTCCAAGTCCTATAAAAGTATGGATCTCGAAGAAATGATGCGTTCAATTAAAAAGATTCAGGAACTTGCTAATAAAGGCAAGATGGATGAAGCTGTAAAACAACTGGAAAAAATGGCAGAAGATCTGAGAAACTTTGCGGAACAATTAAATCAAGCTGACTCTTCCATGGATGAAATGGTCGACACAGAATTAATGGAAAAATTGGACCAGTCTATGAGCGAATTGAAAAACATGGAAAAACAACAACGGAAAATAATCAATGAAACATCAAAAATAAATCAGGAACTACGAAAAAAGCAAGCCAAACAATTCGAATCAATGATTCAAAATATTTTTGAAGAACTAAAGAAAGATGTAAATGCTATCCGCGTTATTTTAGCTGATGATAAAAAATTTCTAACTGACCATAAGGTGATGAAAAAAACAAGCAAACTCCTAGAAAAAGAATCTATCCTTAACAAGGAGATACAATCCCTTGGACAAAAAACCTTAGACTCTAGCCTTAAAGAGGGTCTGGCTGAAAATTTCGCGAATTTAAATGATCGTCGTCGCCAACTTTCTAAAACACTTTCCGAATTAAACAGCCTTAGAACGCAGGGGTTTCAAGAGTTCAAAGAAAAACTTCCTGAACTTCAAAAAAAATACGACTCTTTAAAAAAACTAACAGAGTTAAATGATTTAAATGAATTTAATTTGCTTTTCAAAAATACCTACCCAGAAGTATTCCGGTGGCAAGGAAGCTTGAGAACATCTAGAAACCTATTAGAAGATATTGGAGGGAAAATTGTCGCTGATTTAAAAGAGGTGGGCCGTTTGAACGGCGAGATTTCTAAAAAACTTGGTTCCCTCAAGAGATCGATCGAAGCAAGCAATGAAACCTTTCTGTCCAAAGAGGCTCAAAAACAATTACAAAAAATGTCCAAGCAAGAAAAAAATATGCGCGGTAAAGCGAAAAAGATGAAAAAACAGTTTCAAGAAATGAATCAAAAAAACCCACTGCTACCCCCTTCCCTCGCTCATAATATGAAAAAAGCCGAAAGAAGCCTTAAACAAGCTGAATCCCGACTACTTGATAATCAGGTGCAAAGGAGCATTGAATCTGAAAATAAGGCCATAAAATCGATTCAAGAAACTCAAGAAATGCTCAAGCAAATGCAAAGTTCAGAATCAAGAATGTCAAGACAAGGCAAACAAAAAAACCAAACTCGTCTTGGATTAGGAAGCCGCAGGGACTCACGACGTGGTGGTGCAGTTAGAATGCAAAAAGAAAAGGTTCTCCTGCCTTCTGAAGACCAATACAAGGTCCCCAGAGAGTTTCGGGAAGAAATTCTAGATGCCATGAAGAAACAAACTCCAAAGAATTATGAGCAATTAGTCAACGAATACTACAGGGAACTGGTACAATGAAGAAAAAAGTAAAATTCTTAATTATTTATATACTAGCATCCTGGCTCTTTTTTATTCCAAAGACTTCCTATTGCGAACTATCTATGACGCAAAAAGTATTCGCTGGTTATGAGCTTGCGCAAGACTGGGACATAATTACCGCAGAAAAACTATCTGCCGACCTGCTTAAGGAATATCCTGAATCTGGCGATGTTCATTTTCTCAAAGCCCGAATTGAATTTTTAAAAGGAAACTACGAGCGTTCCGAGAAAATTCTTCAAAGAGTAGGCGATAATTTTAAAGAAGTCGCAAATTTCAAAAAACGAGTGAATGCCACTCGCCAAGCAACCAAAAAATTTATCAGCCGCGAAACCGAGCATTTTATTCTTCGCTTTGAAGAGGGACCCGATGAAGTGCTTCTTTTAAATGCGCAGGAAGTTCTAGAACAATCTTATCACGTATTGGGCAAAATTCTCGAGTATTACCCTCAAGATAAAATACTCATAGAAATTTATCCCAATCGGGAACCTTTTTCCAAGGTCTCTCCCCTTAGCATGCAGGATATTCTAACATCAGGGACCGTGGCTCTTTGCAAATATAACCGCATCATGATGATTTCACCAGGATCACTAGTTCGGGGTTATAACTGGATGGACACACTGAGCCACGAATTTGTCCACTATCTTCTCACCAAGAAAAGTCGAAACCGTCTGCCTCTTTGGATGCACGAGGGAATAGCAAAATTGCTGGAAACAAGATGGCGCAATAATCCAGAATATATGTCTCCTATCATGGAAACCATACTTTCAGGCGCACTAAAAAATAACTACAGAGTGGAATTAAAAGATATGATGCCTTCCTTGGCAAAATTAAAGACAGCTAAAGATGTCCAACTAGCTTATGCAGAGGTGTCTACCATGATGGAATACCTTGCCGAAAAGAAGGGGATAAAAATTTTCTCACAGTTACTCGATGACCTTTCCAAAGGAAAATCTTTCGACGACAGTTTTCTTGCAAGAGTTGGAACGCGTCTGACTAGCTTTCAAGGCAAATGGGAAACATGGGCTAAAAAGAAAGAGTTAAAATATATTCCGGGAGTTACTGCTTTAAATAAAGAGTTCAAAAACAAAAACGAATTAGAGCCTGAAAAGGATTTTAAAGGTATGCCAACAAAGCGCTCTCAAGACTTGACTTTTTTGGGAGACATCCTAAAGTCACGCAACCATTATATGGCCGCCATCCTTGAATACCAAAAAGCCAAAAATGAGTCAAAAACCCATTCACCAGTTTTATCCAACAAACTGGCAAGCACCTATATTCAAACACGAAAATACGATAAAGCGGAATTGCTTTTAAAAGAGAGCTTGGAGTATTATCCAGATTTTCATACCACACTCTCGAACTTGGGCGAGCTTTATTTTATTAGCGAGCGGTATAATATTGCACAAAAATATTTGGAAAAAGCAGCAGACATAAATCCCTTCAATCCATTCATCCATGCAAGATTGATAGATTTATATGACCGAATGGGAATGTTGGAAAAAAAGAAATTACAAACCCAGCTATTCAGCTTTATAGATTGAGGTTTTCTGAATGCAAGATTTAGAACTGGCGCAAGAACTACTCCATGCTAAAAAAAATGTAATCACTGAAATTCAAAAGGTAATTATCGGCCAAGATGAAGTAATCGAAAATCTGTTGGCTGCGCTTTTTTCAAAAGGACATTGCCTTTTTGTCGGGGTCCCTGGGCTCGCCAAAACCCTATTAGTCAGTACGCTGGCCCAAGTATTAAATCTGGGGTTTAGCCGAATCCAATTTACTCCAGATCTGATGCCATCTGATATAACAGGAACGGACATCCTCCATGAAGACTCGGTATCCGGGAAAAGATCATTCCAGTTCATCAAAGGCCCTGTTTTTTCTAATATAATTTTAGCTGACGAGATAAATAGAACTCCGCCAAAAACTCAAGCAGCCCTCCTTCAGGCAATGCAAGAAAAGCAAATAACAGTTGGCAGCAATACCTACCCGCTTTCCGCACCCTTTCTAGTTTTTGCAACGCAAAATCCCATTGAGCATGAAGGGACGTATCCTCTACCCGAGGCTCAGTTAGATCGCTTTATGTTCATTATTAACGTTACTTACCCGAACAAAGAAGAAGAAATTAAGATAGCCCTGTCCACCACCTCTGGGCAATTACCAAATTTGAAACCTATTTTGAAAGCAGAAGAAGTTTTAAAATTTCAAGATCTGGTGCCACGCGTACCTGTTTCCGAACATGTTGCGCGTTATGCGGTAGAGTTAGTTCAGAATACCAGGCCTCAACAAAATGGAAGCGCACCTGATTTTGTTAAAGAATGGATTGACTGGGGGGCTGGTCCACGTGCGTCTCAATATCTTATTTTAGGGGCCAAAGCCAAAGCTTTAATGGATAACCGAGTTGCAATTACTATTGAAGACATTAAATCCGTTTCACGTCAAGTTCTGGAACATCGGATCATCTTAAACTTCAAAGCAGAAGCCGAGAGCATAAAAGTCAACGATGTGATTGAGAAACTTTTGGAAACTATTAAGGCTTAGGCACCAAGAAGCTATAGCAGCAAGCTTTATTATTTGTTTTTATATAAATTACCCACACGGAATTCCCCTCTATCTGTTTGATCAATACTTATCTGCCGAGTTTCTTCCTCGTCGAGTTTACCCAGAGCTTCAGACACTTCTGCTTGGTAGTTTTTTACTTTCTGATAAAGAGGATGCTTAATATCCAACTTGAGGTTGGTCAGAGCAGCGGTGAACTCGCCTGTACCATCTGGCGTTAGCTTACAAACCAACTCGCCAGAATTATCATCTCGATATATATCTATAACTTCTAATGGGGTTTTATTTTTCACCTGAAAACCCGTTTCTCGTAATAGTGTCAACACCACCCCTCGTCCATAAACCCTCAATGGTAAACATTTTAATAATTCATCTAATAAAGCCTGTGCGCTCAAAAACCTATCTCCTGAATTTAGAAACATTTAATTATAAACAAAGTACAAAAATAACTCCAAACAAACCCTTCAGGGTATTAATATTCGTTTTAACACTCCACACAACCATAATTGTTTAAAGGTCCTCCTCAGTTTTCCGAAAAATAATAATAGGAACTCGATTAAAAATTCATTGGGTTTACCAAATGCGTTCAACGCAAAAAGCAAAAATGCTTAGGGTTATTAGTATATATAAGCCGTCAAAATTTTGTAATACCTTGACAAAGGTC